>JANONO010000144.1:0-14455 GCA_031420875.1 Gallionellaceae bacterium
GACGCTGGATACGGGTGCCAGCTTCAGTCGCTCTGGGGGGAATAATTCCAGCGGCTTGGCGTTGAAGGAATATAACTTGCTCGGTACGGGCGTATTCATTGGCTTGTCGCGCTCATCAACCGTGGATCGCAGCGGAACTCAGCTTGATGTCAGTAATCATCATGCGTTTGGCGGATGGACTGATGTTAATTATTCGCATGCAAAAAATAGCGACGGTCAATTGCAGACATTTTCCGTGGTTAACCCATTCTACGCATTGGATACACGTTGGGCTGCCGGGGCAACTGCATCGCGGGACGACAGAGTAGATACGATTTATAACAGTGGGATATTAACCGGGCAATATCGGCATCAAAAAAGAGCCAATGAAGTTTTTGGTGGATGGTCTGATGGCCTCATTGCAGACTGGACTCGCCGATATTCTGTGGGTCTTAACTATCAGCTTGATGATTATAGTTTAGAGCCGGGGCTGCTTGCGCCAGCGCAATTACCGCTGGATCAAAAATTGGTCTCGCCGTTTGTGAGCTATGAAGTCATTGAGGATGGATATCAGCAAGTCAAGAATCGTAATCAGATACAACGACCGGAATATGCTTCGATGGGGCTGCAATCTCGTGTGCGAATCGGACGCGCATTGACCAGCCTAGGCTCTACTCAGAATTTGTGGGTTTACTCAGCTAGTGTGAGCGATGGTTTTGAGCTCTCTCTTGATGAGGTTTTGTTAGCTTCGGCATCGCTGTCCGGTAGATACGGCGGGGGTTTCGACGAAAGCTTTTTGTTTGGCGGTTCCATGCGCTATTTTATTCCCCAAAATGAGCGAGCCAAATTCTACATAGCTGTTTCGGGTGACAAAGCCCATAATCCGGCATTGGGTGAGGAGCTGCTATTAGGTGGGGACAACGGTCTGCGTGGTTACCCCTTGCGTTATCAAAGCGGGAATCAGCGCGCCTTGCTGACTGTCGAGGAGCGTGTTTATACCGATTGGTATCCCTTCCGCTTGTTTCGTGTGGGTGGAGCCGTTTTCTATGATGTAGGTCGCGCTTGGGGAGGGGTGAATCAGAATATTGAAAATCCGGGCTGGCTGAACGATGTTGGCTTTGGTCTGCGTATTCTTAGCGCCCGTTCTGCGTTCGGCAACATACTGCACATTGATTTTGCGTTTCCGCTCAACCGCGATTCAAAGATTAAATCTTTTCAATTTCTGGTCAAGACTAAAGTCAGTTTTTAAGCGCCTTCCGTGCAGCCTGATAGCTGTGGATGGTATGATTCGGTCATTGACTTTAAGCGCCAGGCAAGAAAATGAAAAGCAGTGAAATTCGCCAGAAATTCTTAGACTTCTTCGCCTCCAAAGGCCACACCGTGGTCGCCTCCAGTTCGCTGGTGCCGCACGAAGATCCGACGCTGTTGTTCACCAATGCGGGCATGAACCAGTTCAAGGATGTGTTCCTCGGTTTTGACAAACGCCCCTATACCCGCGCTGCTACCTCGCAAAAATGTGTGCGCGCTGGCGGCAAGCATAATGATCTGGAAAACGTCGGCTACACCGCGCGCCATCACACCTTTTTTGAAATGCTGGGAAATTTCAGCTTCGGCGACTATTTCAAGCGCGATGCGATCCAGTATGCGTGGGAGTTGTTGACCGATATATACAAGCTGCCCAAGGACAAGTTGTGGGTGACGGTGTATGCCGAGGACGACGAGGCTTACACCATCTGGACGAAAGAGATAGGCATCCCTGCCGAGCGGGTAATTCGCATCGGCGACAACAAAGGCGCGCGCTACGCCTCGGATAATTTTTGGATGATGGGCGACACTGGCCCGTGCGGGCCGTGTACCGAAATATTTTACGACCACGGCGCAGAAATATGGGGCGGTCCGCCCGGTACGCCGGAAGAAGGCGGCGACCGCTACATCGAAATTTGGAACAACGTGTTCATGCAGTACAACCGCGACGAAGCGGGCGTGATGCACCCATTGCCCAAACCGTCGGTGGATACCGGCATGGGCTTGGAGCGTATTTCTGCGGTGTTACAGCATGTGCACAGCAATTACCAAGTTGATCTGATGCAGAATCTGGTGATCGCAGCCGCGCGCGTGACTCAAGCAGAAGATCTGAGCAACGACTCGCTCAAAGTATTGGCCGACCATATTCGCGCTTGTTCTTTCCTGATTGCTGACGGCGTGATTCCCGGCAACGAAGGGCGCGGTTATGTGCTGCGCCGCATTATCCGGCGCGCTATCCGTCATGGTTACAAGCTGAGTGCGCGGGCGGCTTTCTTTCATAAGATGGTGCCCGACTTGGTGACCGAAATGGGTGCGGCTTATCCTGAATTGACTGCATCACAAACGCGCGTGATGGAAGTGTTGAGGCAGGAGGAGGAGCGATTTTTTGCCACCATCGAAAATGGTATGGCAATACTGGAGTCGGAGTTGGCCACGATGGCGAAGCAAGGCAGCAAGCTGTTTAACGGCGAAACTGCTTTCAAACTTCACGACACATTTGGCTTTCCGCTCGACCTGACTCAGGATGTTTGCCGTGAGCAGAGTGTGGCCGTTGACGTTGCCGCCTTCGATGGCGCCATGTCGCGCCAGAAAGAACAAGCGCGCGCCGCGGGCAAGTTCAAGATGGCGACCAATCTGGATTACGCAGGCTCAGCCACGACATTCCACGGCTACGACTCGCTGGAAAGCAAAGGCAAGGTGCTGGCCTTGTACAAGAGCGGCGTGGTGGTTAATGAATTGAAAGAAGGCGAGCAGGGCGTGGTGGTATTGGATGACACGTCGTTCTATGCCGAGTCCGGCGGGCAGGTCGGCGATAGCGGCGAGCTGCGCGGGTCGCACGGAATTTTTTCCGTGGAAGATACGCAAAAAATTCAAGCCAGTGTGTTCGGCCATCACGGCGTGGTAACTACCGGCATACTGACCGTGGGCGATAGCATCAATGCCCGTGTTGACACGGCAGCGCGTAACCGCACTATGCGTAACCATTCGGCCACACACTTGATGCATAAGGCTTTGCGTGAGGTATTGGGCGATCATGTGCAGCAAAAGGGTTCGCAGGTGGATGCCGATAAAACGCGCTTCGACTTTGTGCATACGCAGCCGATGGCCGACTTGGAGATACGCAGGGTGGAAAATATAGTCAATGCCGAGGTCTTAGCTAACGCGGCGACTCAGGCGCGTGTGATGGGAATAGCCGATGCACAAAAGACTGGCGCGATGATGTTGTTCGGCGAGAAATACGGCGACGAAGTGCGGGTGCTGGATATAGGTTCATCACGCGAGTTGTGCGGCGGTACGCACGTCAAGCGCACAGGTGACATCGGGTTGTTCAAGATCGTGGCAGAAAGCGGTGTGGCAGCAGGTGTGCGTCGGGTGGAAGCAGTGACTGGCGAAGGTGCGCTAACATTAGTGCAGTTGCAAGAAGATCAGTTGCGGCTAGTAGCGGGTGCGCTAAAGGCTCAGCCGCAGGAAGCTGCGCTGCGCGTCACGCAAATTTTGGATAATGTGAAAGCGCTGGAAAGGGAGCTGGCCACGCTGAAATCTAAATTTGCATCCTCACAACTCAATGAGCTAGAGAAAAAATTGGTTTATATTGGTGATACCTGTGTATTGGCTGTGCAGTTACCAGGGGCGGACAGTAAGATGCAGCGGGAGATGTTGGATAAGCTGAGAGATAAATACAAGTCTGCAGTTATTGTGTTATCTACAGTAAGTGATGGTAAGGTCAGCTTGATTGCGGGAGTGACTCCAGATATTGTTACTCAGGTCAATTCTGGGCAGCTAGTAAACTTTGTTGCACAACAAGTTGGTGGAAAAGGTGGTGGTAGGCCGGACATGGCGATGGCTGGTGGCACACAGCCGGAGCATTTGGCGGCTGCGCTAGCAACAGTGGCTGACTGGGTAGGGAAAAAATTGTAGCTTGTGCTTTGCTGTTACCATGAAGAAAATTCACTGCCTCTTTAACTGAACTGGAGTCATTACTATGATACGCATTCAATACACCATCGCTGCCTGTCTGATTAGCGCATTTCTGTTCGGTGGTGCTACGACAGCTTATGCCGGAGAATCCGCAAGCGAGGTTAAGCAGCGTATAGGCAGCGGCAATCCCGTCGCAGGCAAGAAAAAATCTCAGTTGTGCCAAGGTTGTCACGGTGAGTTCGGCCTCAGTGTTGAAGACTTGATTCCCAATCTGGCCGGACAATATGCCAGTTACATCGCTAAGCAGCTCCGCAATTATCAGTCCGGGGCGCGCACCCATGAGATTATGAGCGCTATGGCGTTGACCATTAGTGACGCTGAGTTGAATGATATTACGGCCTATTTTGCCAGCCAGAAAAAAATGCAGGGTAACGGCAAGGGCGCTAATGCGGTAGCCAAGAATTTATTTCTGCAAGGGGATGCAAAACGGGCTATTCCATCATGTTCCAGTTGCCACGGAGTAAATGGCAAGGGTCAAGCAGCGAATGTTGCGACCTATCCGGTGATCGGCGGACAGCATAAGGCGTACTTACAGACCCAACTCGCTCATTGGCGAGATGGCGAACGTCGCAACAGCCCGGATGGCGTGATGAACAAAGTTGCCAAAGCATTAACCGATGCTGAAATCGAAGCCTTGGCGGCTTATCTTGCTGGCTTATAAAGGCCACTTCTAAAAAATCAGAGTGCGCTTCAAAACGGCAATTGTAATCCCGGATTAGCTTCCAGCAGCACACGTCGGAAATCCTGCTGGATTCTTTTCAGCGCAACTTCACTATCTGCTTCAAAGCGCAGCACGACGACAGGCGTAGTATTGCTGGAACGCATTAGGCCAAAGCCGTCGGCATATTCTACGCGCAAGCCGTCTATGGTGATGATGTCCTTTGCATTGGCAAACATTGGAGCCTGAGTAAATTTTGCTTCTTTTTGTAACTTTTCAATTAGCGCGTAATTCTCGCCTTCTTTCAATTTGATTTGTAATTCTGGTGTGTTAATTGAGTTGGGCAGGGCATTCAGCACGACACTGGGGTCGGGATGTTTGCTCAAGCATTCGAGCAGGCGCGCACCAGCGTACATGCCGTCGTCAAAGCCGTACCAGCGTTCCTTGAAGAAGGTGTGGCCGCTCATCTCACCGGCCAGCAGTGCGCCGCTTTCTTTCATTTTGGCCTTGATGAAGGAGTGGCCGGTTTTCCAGAGCGTAGGCTTGCCGCCGTGCTCGCGTATCCAACTAAATAATTTGCGCGTGGACTTCACGTCGAAAATTATTTCTGCACCGGGATTGCGGCTCAGTACATCGGCGGCGAATAGCATTAACTGCCGATCTGGAAATATGATGTTGCCCTCTTTGGTCACCACGCCGAGGCGGTCACCATCGCCGTCGAAGGCCAGGCCAATTTCGCTGTCGTTGCTTTTTAATGCGGCAATCAAATCTTGCAGATTGTGCGGGTCTGATGGATCGGGGTGGTGATTGGGGAAATGGCCATCCACGTCGCAAAACATTTCGCTGACTTCACATCCCAGGCGGCGATACAGTATGGCAGCGAAATCGCCCGCCACGCCATTACCGCAGTCCACGGTAATTTTCATCGGACGCGCCAGCTTGATGGTAGAGACGATGCGCTCCAAATATTCTTCTTCGATATCGTGATTGGCGTAGCTTCCTGCGCCATGACTCAGATTATTTTGCTCGATGCGGATGCGTAGAGCCTGGATGGTATCGCCGGATAATGTTTCGCCGCCGAGCACCATTTTCAGGCCGTTGTAATCCGGTGGATTGTGGCTGCCGGTAATCATCACGGCAGAATGCGTATCTAATTGATAGGCGGCAAAATACACCATGGGCGTGGCCACGCGCCCGACATCAATGACGTTGATGCCGCTTTTTTGTATGCCTCGTGCCAGCGCCGCAGAAAATTCTTCACCGGATAATCGTCCATCGCGCCCGATGACGATGGTGTGCTGTTTGCGCGTGACCGCTTCCGAGCCGATGGCATGGCCGATGGTTTCAATAATTTCCCCCGACAGAGTTTTGCCGACGATGCCACGGATGTCATACGCTTTGAAGATTTCTTTGGGCAGATTCATATTATTTCTCGGTAGGGTTGGTTGGAATATGCCCCGGTAGGGATGGAATATGTAGGGCTACTTGTTTAGGTGTGAGTTTAATCATGCAATTGAAATGCCCCAAGGGGCAGTCGCGTTTAAAGCATGGGCTGCACGGCAAGTCGAGTTTAAGCACTTGTGCATGGATTGACAATGGCGGTGTAAATTTTGGGCTGCTCGATCCATACAATGCCAGCATGGTGCGGTCGAGTGCAGCGGCAATGTGCATCAAGCCAGAATCGTTGCTCACCACGACAGTGGCGCAAGATAGCAGCGCAATGGCATCGGCTAAATCAGTTGTGCCACATAGATTTTGACAGTTGCCATTGCCTAGCGCGACAATTTTGTCGCCGATTTCTTTGTCCTTGGCCGAACCGATTAGCCACACAGCATAGCCTTGTGCGTGCATCTGTTGCGCCAGTTGTGCGAAATAGGGGATAGGCCAACGCTTGGCTGGCCCGTATTCGGCACCGGGGCAAAAAATGGCGATGGGTTGCCCAGTCAGGGTCAGGCTGAATTTACTCAAAGTGATGCGCTGTTGTTCTGCGCTGACCTGTAATTTTGGGTAGGGCATAGGGCGCGGGATTGCATCCACTCGCGTTTCGGCAAGTTGCGCGTAGCGTTCCACCATCAGCGGCAATTTGGTTTTATTTAAGCTGCGCGCATCGTTCAAAAGTCCATAGCGCATCTCGCCGACAAAGCCTGTGCGTCGCGGGATGTGGGCGAAAAATGGAATCAGCGCAGATTTGAATGAGTTGGGCAGGACGATGGCCTGGTCGTAATGTGCTGCACGTAATTTTCTGCCCAAAAGATAGCGCGCAAATAAATTTAATGCGCCATGCGGGAAAGGATTAGTGATGACGGTGTGGACTTCTGGCATCTGGCGCAACAGCGCCGCTGTCCAAGGTGGTGCGAGTAAATCAATTTGTGCATCAGGGCGGTGCTGCTTGAGGCGCGCCAGCATGGGCTGCGCCAGCATGGCATCGCCGATCCAGCTAGGTGCGACTACCAGAATTTTATACATGAAGCCCGCGCTTAGTGATGCCCTTTAGGCAACTCACCTTTGAATTTATACAGTGTGCCGCAATAAGGGCAACGCGCCTCGCCCAGTTTGTCTGCTGGGATAACGACTCTGGGATGGGTATTCCACAAGGTCATGCTGGGTGTCGGGCAATACAAGGGCAGGTCGGCAGCGGTGACTTCGATGTAGCTTTGTTTGGCGTGTTCAGTTTGCATAACTTCTCCCATATTTGTGAACCCTCCCCCTCTCCCGCTTGCGGGGGGGTAAAGGTCTCGCTGAGCGAGACTTACATCAGATGTGTGCCAGCCAATCGGCATGTTGTGGATTTTTGCCGCTGACGCAATCAAAAAACAGCGCTTGCAAGCGCGTCGTAATTGGCCCGCGTGCGCCGTTGCCAATGGCGCGATTGTCCAATTCGCGGATCGGTGTAACCTCCGCTGCCGTGCCAGTGAAAAATGCCTCGTCGGCGCAATACACTTCGTCGCGCGTGATGCGCTTTTCGATTAACTGAATACCCAATTCCGCGGCCAGCGTGATGATGGAATCGCGGGTGATGCCTTCCAAACAGGAGGTCAGATCGGGTGTGTAGAGCTTGCCTTTTTTGACGATGAAAATATTTTCACCCGCACCTTCGGCCACATAGCCATCCACGTCCAGCAGCAGCGCTTCATCATAGCCATCATGTGCCACTTCTTGATGCGCCAGAATGGAGTTGGTGTAAGTGCCGACCGATTTGGAACGGCACATGGTGATGTTGACATGATGGCGGGTGAAGCTGGAAGTCTTGACCCGTATGCCTTTTTCCATGCCTTCCGCGCCCAGATAAGAACCCCACGGCCACGCCGCAATCGCGACATGGGTGCTGAGCGCGGTGGCGGCAATGCCCATTGCCTCCGAACCATAAAAACAAATTGGGCGGAGGTAGCACGATTCCAGCTTGTTGGCGCGCACTACTTCACGTTGCGCTTCCATCAGTGTTTCTTTATCAAACGGCATTTTCAACTTGAAAATGTAAGCTGAATTGAACAAGCGATCAGTGTGTTCTTTGAGGCGGAAAATTGCCGTACCCGTATTGGTTTTGTAGGCGCGCACACCTTCAAACACACCCATGCCGTAATGCAAGTTGTGCGTGAGAACGTGGGTAGTGGCCTCGCGCCAAGGCACGAGTTTGCCGTCGTACCAGATAAAGCCGTCGCGATCAGACATTGTCATAATTATATTTCCTTAGATGAGCTTTGCATTATAGTGTAATTCCAATTTCTGTTCCGCGCAGTTTACGTAGAGTGTATTGAATTCATGTATCATTAAAAAACTTAGCTGTAAATTTTTACTTGAACGGATTCGCCTTGTGAATTGCTGGGTGAATTACTTGGTTCAAATCGTTACGAGGAAAATTTAATGATTGAACGATCTGAATATCCTGAAGCTGCCGGAGATGCAATGGATGCAGAAGAAGATAGGTTACGCCGAAGTTTGTTGATCTTCGCCTGTGCGCTGATGAATTTTTCAGTCATGCTATGGCTGGCAATCTATTGGTATATGGGTTTGAATTTCTCCACAAATTTTCCTCTCGCCTATCAGCTGTTTTCAATTTCCTCCTTAATTTATTACCTCAAGACCAACAATTTTGCCATTTTTCGATTCATCCAGTTGAGTCTATTTTTATTTGCACCATTTATTATGCAGTGGAGCATAGGTGGTTCTGCCACCTCCAGCGGACTGATGTTGTGGGCATTGCTTGCTCCAGTGGGGGCCGTGGTGGTGTCAAGCTGGCGTGAATCTATCCCGTGGTTTATTGCGTACATCGTGTTGACTGCGGTGTCTGGTTTTTTTGATTATTTTCTGGGGGCAGGGGTGATGAGTGGCGTTCCCATGCAGACCGTGGGCGTATTCTTTGCGCTTAATTTTGCCGCGTTGTCCTCGATTATTTATTTTCTTGTGCGCTACTTTGTGTTGGGAACAGAGAAAATTAAAAATCAACTTAGTCAGCAGCATAAGTTGCTGGCGGCGGAGCAAAATAAATCTGAACAATTACTACTTAACGTATTGCCACCGCATATCGCCTCGCGTTTAAAAAGCAAGCAAGGCTTGATCGCTGATGGCCATGCTGATGTGACAGTCATGTTTGCCGACCTAGTCAACTTTACCCAACTGGCCGCACAATTACCGCCAGGGGAAATGGTGAGTTTGTTGAACACCGTTTTTTCGGGATTCGACGAATTGTCCGAAAAATATGGTCTAGAGAAAATAAAGACTATAGGCGATGCTTATATGGTGGGCGGCGGGTTGACGCGCGAACCACTGTCGTTTGTCAGCAATATTGCTGATATGGCTTTAGATATGCGCGAATTTATTGCCAGTCATCCTGATTTAACCAAATACAATTTGGGTGTTCATATCGGTATAGCCACCGGGCCTGTCGTAGCCGGAGTGGTGGGCACTAAGCGGTTTATTTATGACCTGTGGGGAGATACGGTCAACATTGCCAGCCGCCTGACTGATGATGCCGTGCAAGGGAATATTCTGGTGGACAAAAATACTTACAGCCGATTACGCCAGAATTATAAATTTGACCCGATGGCTCTGGTCAATTTGAAGGGTAAAGGTGAGGTGGCGGCATATCGTTTGTCTGGTAAGGTAGATTAACTTTTTTCCCCCATCAAAATAGCCCATAACTTCCTAACTGGCATAGCATCCACTGCTTGCACAGCTATGCGGCACGGCGACTGGTTGTTTAGCCGCATCTTGTGCTGTAATGCGCGCAGCATGCGGTATATGTCGCACACCTCTTGCGCTAATTTTTTGTCCACCAAGCCCAGCTTTCCGGCCAACAGGAGTAGAGCTAGGTTACCACTGTTGGCAGTTAGTTCGGGGTGAGTGTGTGCATGTGCCAGTATCAGGTACTGCACCATGAACTCGATATCCACCATGCCTCCACGATCATGCTTGAGGTCGAACAGGCTGCTGTTATTGGGGTGAGCATCCAGCATTTTTTTCCGCATCACTATAATTTCCTGGCGCAGGGTGTTGATGTCACGAGGTTTGCGAAGCACTTCGTTGCGAATCACTTCAAGTTGTTTGCCTACGCTGGCATCCCCGGCGCAAAAACGTGCTCGCGTCAGCGCTTGGTGTTCCCACACCCAAGCGTGCTGCTGCTGGTATTCCGCGAATGCAGTGATGGAGCTGACCAACAAGCCGCTGGCACCATTGGGGCGTAGGCGCAGATCAGTTTCATACAGGCGTCCGGCTGAGGTGTAACTGCTTAATTGGGTGTTGATGCGCTGCGCCAGTTTGGCATATATTTCTGCCGCGTCTGGGTGCGGGTCGTCGTACAGAAAAATGAGATCGAGATCGGCTCCGTAGCCGAGTTCTCGCCCGCCCAATTTGCCGTAGGCGATAATGGCGAATGCTGGCGCGGTCTGACTTTCATCCCGCTGCATTTTTTTAAGCATCTCGCGCCAGCACATCTGCAAAACATGGCGCAGGATCAAGTCGGCCAGATCACTGAGGTGATCGCTCAATTTTTCCAGAGACAACAGCCCATTCAAGTCCATCGCCAGCAAATGAAAAATTTGGCTGTGCTGGAATTGGCGCAGCATATCCATTTGCCGTTCGGTATCATTTAGGCACGTCGTTAACTGCTCCTGCAATGCGTGATCGAGTGTAGCCCAATCGGGTGCTCGATAAATTTCACGCGCATCCAGCAATTCATCCAAGAGCATAGGGTGTTGAATTAAGTAGCCGCACGCCCACGCGCTGGCGCTGGCAATGCTGACCAAGCGCCCCAGAACTTGCGGATATTCAGCCAAGAAGGCCAGGTAGGAGGCGCGCCGACTGACGCTTTCCAACAGGTCCAGCACACGCAGCAAAGCCTCGTCACGGTTGTTGGAAGTCGCGCACAGTGAAATGAAAAGTGGGATCAGTTTATCCAAGCGTTGACGGCTGTTGTCTGGTAATTGGCGGTAACGTGCGCTGTCGCGAATGTGTAGCAGCCTATCTGCTAGATCGGGTGCGGTTGTGTAAGCTAATTTTTCCAAGCAGTCGCGCACATTTTCTGCGTTCATGCTCTCGCCCCACAGCGAATTTTCTTGTGCGGTGTTGCTATCGTTTGTGTTGCTGTTTGAGGTGCTAAAAATAAGTGCAAACTGTGTGCTGACCAGTGTGCGGTGCTCACCCAGTTGCGCCAGGAGAGCCTGATAATCAGGGTAGTTCATGCTGGCCGCGATTAATGCCTGATCATCTGCGCTTTCAGGCAAGCTATGAGTTTGCTGATCATCCATGTATTGCAGGCGGTGTTCCAGATTACGCAAAAAAATATAAGCCGCACGTAGTTTGGCTACGATATCGGGTGTGATTTGGCCTGTCTTGCTGAGGCAGTGCAGAACTTGCAGGGTAGGGCGGATGCGTAGCCCGGCATCGCGCCCGCCGCGTATTAACTGAAATACTTGTGCAATAAATTCAATTTCGCGTATGCCGCCTGAGCCGAGCTTGATGTTGTTAAGGCGATCGCGTCGCTGCACCTCTTGGCGAATTTGTTCATGCAGTTTTCGCATGGATGCAAATGCGCCGTAGTCGAGATACTTGCGGAATATGAAAGGCTGCGTAAGCCGCACCAATTCTGTGTCGTCACCTGTGGACACAACGCGCGCCTTGATCCAGGCATAGCGTTCCCATTCGCGCCCTTGCTCCACCAGATATTCCTCCAACGCCGCTAAGCTCATGGCCAACGGCCCGCTGTCACCATATGGGCGCAAGCGCATATCAACGCGGAAGACGTAGCCGTCTGCGGTCAGGTCGCCGATCAGTGCGATCAGGCGACGACCGAGTTTGGAAAAAAATTCGTGGTTGCTGATAGAGCGCACACCGGTACTATTGCCTTCTTCGCCATAGATAAAAATCAAGTCTATGTCAGAAGAAACATTCAGCTCACGTCCGCCCAATTTGCCCATGCCGATCACCAGCATGGTCTGGGGTGTTCCGCTGATCTCGCCTACGGGGAAGCCATATTTCGTGACCAACTCCTGCATCACAAAAGCCTGAGCTTGTTGCAGGCAAATTTCTGCCAACGCGCTCATGGTTGCTGTCACTTCGTCAAGATCGGCCAGCCCGTTCAGATCGCGCAGCAATAGCTTGAGCATGACGTGCTTGCGTAACTGACGTAAAGCGCGCGATAGCGAGGCTTCATCGTTGACGGGCATAGCCGCCAGCCAGTTGGCTATTTCCGCCGCGCTGCACGGCTGTGCGTGGTGTTTGCGCAACCACGGCAGTAAAGTGTTATCGCTGTCCAACATGCGCTGCATGTAGCGGCTGAAAAGTAAGGCGCGTTGTAGTGCAGCATCTAAATTGATAGGGGCGGGTGTGATAGCGATACTCATGGCGATGGCTTCGGGTTAAAATACAGGCATACCCCATTATAAGTCCGCCATGAACACCTTGTTTGCTCGCTTGTGCAACTATCTAGAAACAGCAATAGATAATTAGTGGCGGGATGAAAATAATTTTAAAATTCGCACGGTATGATCTGCTGGTCGTGAATTCAGAAAATTTTCAAGGGGGCGATGGGGTGATGGAGCTATTGAAGCTAAAATATTTGCTGCGAAGATTGGATATCCTGCTAACGGATGGGATACTCATGTCACAGTTCGCGTGAGCGATTTAAGGAGGGTTTTTGATGAAAATACCGATACCTCCCAAGCGAAGCCAAACGTAATGCACTAAACGGCAGCCCGCTCCTGAATCAACTTTGCCACCCACTGATTCAGCGACAGACCCTCCGCTTTGGAAGCCGCAGTTGCCGCCTGATGGATGTTTGGATCAAGGCGCAACACAAACTTTCCGGAATGTTGCTTGAACGGCTCAATGCCTTCTTCCGCACACATCTGCAAAAATACCTTGAGCGAAGTCTTTCCTTCCTGCTTCAGTCCAGCAATGTTCTTGGCGTAAAAATCGGCACTGCCGTTCAAGCCGACAAACTCGCCACGAAACATCTCAATTTCTGGGTCGTAATCAATTACTGCGCGTTGTTCGTTAATCATCATCACGTTTTTCATGGCTGTACTCCATTCTCGTTTAACCACTTTCGTATTGACTCCACCGCACCCTTATCCGTGTCCGGCGAAGGGTGCGGGCGGTGGAACACGCGCACCTCGTCAAACAATCTTACCCCGATGCGCGATCCTTCGCGCTCACTCACCGTTGCCCCCAAGTCCATCAACAGCATCTCAATGTCACGCCACTTGATACTGCCAGAAACAGGGCGAGAAAAAATTAGTGCGAGAGTTTTGGAGCTTTTGCGTTTCATAACTTATGACAGTATCATAAAATAGTATCAATCACAATGTGGCGAAAGGGTAAGGGAATGCTAAGGCACATAGCCGCGAACGACGAGTTTTATGTAACCCCATTTGAATGGAGGGTCGAAGCATGAGAGCCATTCAACTGAGGATGATGCCGATGTGCGCCCGGAAGAGGTGCAGGTCTATCAGCAGGGCAGCGATCTGGTGTTGGCTATCAGCGGCACGGAGGATGCCGTTGCGATCAAGAATTACTTTGTGCTAATCAGTGCCACCTAATATGGCTATCGCATAGACCAAGTTAAATTTGCGGATGGCACGGTGTGGACACCCGCTACGATGCCCGGTTACTACGCCGGTAGCAGCGGCAATGACACGGTTAGCGGAACAGCCAATAACGACACCTTCAACCGCAGCACAGGTTCGGACACGATGTCTGGCGATTTGGGCAGCGATACCTATTTGTTTTGTATGGGTTCGGGTAAAGACATAATCGTGGAGTCTGCTCGTACCGGCGATGTGAACACGGTTCTCATCGGTGCCACACTCATCCTATTGGATGTAACCGTGCGCCGTGTTAATAACGATTAACGTGCTCAGCATTAACCATACGCCGGATGAGTTGACGATAGGGGATGGCGTGCTTGCCAGCGGAGATGGATTAAAATTTAATGCTAGAGTACCTGCTGCGGCGAACGATGCGAGTTACCACAACTTATTCGAAAGGATGGCAGCATGAGCGACGGACTGTTGCGGATATGTAAAACTATTGGCATGGTGTTGGCCTTGGGGGTGAGCATGAGTGCGGATGCGGGATTATTCGGCTTTGGTGATACAAGCTGGAAAGAAGAAGTGCTGCTGCATGATGGCAGCAAGATTATTGTGAAGCGTTCGCAAAGTTATGGTGGACGGCATGAGATCGGGCAATCGCCGCCGATCAAGGAACACACCATTTCTTTCACGCTGCCAAACTCAAACAAAAAAATCACTTGGACCAGTGAATATGGCGAAGACCTTGGGCGTACTAACTTTAACCTGCTGGCTGTGCATGTTCTGAATG
>JANONO010000145.1:0-4893 GCA_031420875.1 Gallionellaceae bacterium
CCTTCGACATCGTTCAAGGCCCTAAAGGTAAGCAAGCTTCTAATATTCAGGCTCCCTAATCGGTTCTGAGTTGGTGAAATAAAAAAGCCCGTGGCGCAAGCAACGGGCTTTTTTCATGGCTACACAATAGCTATACAGCATTACTATTCAATACCCTTCGAAAGCTAAGTAAATTTACTCACGTGCTCGACAAATGACTCTGCTGACATTGGACGACCCAGCAAGTAACCTTGAGCTTGGTGGCAACCCATGTCACGCAACATGTCGAGCTGCTCCTGATTTTCAACTCCCTCTGCAATAACTATTAACCGCAAACTTTTCCCTAGCGCGACAACAGCGGTAGCTATAGCCGCATCATCCGGGTTATTCACAATTTCCTGCACAAATGACTGGTCTATCTTTAAGGAGTGAATCGAAAAACGCTTAAGATAACTAAGAGAAGAATAACCAGTCCCAAAGTCATCAATGGAAATCATGATTCCATGCTTGGACAGCTCACTTAACGAAAATATATTGGAATCTGAGTTTGCCATGAGCATGCTCTCGGTTAGTTCCAACTCTAGGAATTTCGGCTCCAAATCGGTTTCCTGGAGAATTGCTAGGATCCTGTCAACAATGTCATTTTGCATGAGTTGTCGAGCCGAGATGTTGACAGAAATTTTCAATGGCTGGATACCCTGTTTTTGCCACGCTCGATTTTGGGCACAAGCAGTTCGCAACAACCATTCGCCAACCTGAATAATTAAACCCGTCTCCTCCAAAATCCGAATAAAATCGTCTGGCATCACCAGCCCCACTCCAGGGCGATACCAACGTATCAGGGCTTCAGCACCGACTGTTGCACCGCTGGCAATATCCACTTGTGGTTGATAATGCAGCGCAAATTCGTTGTTTTCGATAGCGTGCCGCAGACCTTTCTCCATCTCAAATTTATCGTTAACCGTGCTGTTGAGGCCCTTGGTATAAAATTGGTAGGTATTTCGCCCCATCTCCTTGGCGCGGTACATAGCACTATCAGCCTCCTTGATCAAGTTTTCCTGGCTGGTACCATCCATGGGGTAAACAGCGATGCCAATACTGACGGAGATATAAAGTTCGTGCCCTCCCAGATGAACTGGATTGGCAAACGTATTGATGATTTTTTGTGCGACTTTAGCCAGAAACTCATCCTTGCCAAATCCCTCGATGATGATCGTAAACTCATCCCCACCTAGGCGAGCAACAGTGGAATCATGACTAGATTCATTTTTTTCTTCAGCGTTGGTAATCGCGACGGTATCGGATTTACGCAAGGAAGCAGTCAAGACGCTACCCACATGCTGCAGCAACCTGTCCCCCATATCGTGACCCAATGTGTCATTAATAATTTTAAAGCGATCAACGTCAAGGAATAATAGAGCAACTGGATTTTTTTGTCGGTCGGCTCGTTTTAATGCTTCCGTCAACCTGTCTCTGAACAAATTTCGATTAGGCAGGCCAGTCAAGCTATCATAGTTTGCTAACTGGTTTAATTGTCGCTCCGCATCTTTGCGCTCGGTTATATCCCGCAAAATGCAAACGAACTGAGATACGTTTTCCATGTGCGCTTCACGCATGGACACTTCGAGTGGGAACTCTTCTCCCCCAGCGCGTTTGGCCATCATCTCCCACTCACCAACTTTTCCGTTGAGTAACTCTGGGACATATCTCGTTATGTTACTTCCTATGGCATCAATATCCGTACAGCCAAAAATTGTTTCAGCAGATGAATTAAATGACTGCACCACTCCATTTGCATCAACGATAATGATGCCTTCTCCCGCATTGTCGATCACCACTTTTAATCGTTCTTCGTTCTCCTTGGCACTTTGTTTTTCCTGCTGCACTTGATTTAACATTTCGCCGAAGCGGTCAATAAAGATGTTGATCCCCTGCGCTAATTCCTGCACCTCATCTGTGCCACGCACCCTGACTCTGCCACTCAGATCGCCACTGCTAAATCTTTTAAGGGCAGCATGAATGATGTGTATATTTTTTAACACGACCATGTTGATCATGAAAATAAGGCTGCCGATAATACCTAAAACCAATATCATTTTTCCAAACGCGGCGAGAAAAGCATCTTTTATCAAGTCACGGTTTATCTGCGCCAAGGAAAATTGCATATGTATCGCACCCAGCACCTCACCCTCACTCACCCCAGAATGACAGCCCGATGCCTCGCCGCAAGTCTTGCGCGCTGTGTAGGGAGCCCACACCCGCAACGTATCGCCCTCAGCATTAAAAATGGTCTTGCCAGTAGATAACACCTGGTGATCCAATACGCTTACTGGCATCTCCCTGACATCCGATTTCACAACGCGCAATTCCAGTATTTTCTTTTCTGCATCGCCTATTTCTTCCAGCGCATCAGCCATCTCAGTTTTAATATCTTGCCGCTCTAAAGCATCTTTAGTGACCTTTAATTTCGCACCCAGCTCATCTACTTTTTTTCGGTAGCCATCAATGGCCTCCTGCTCAATAGGGATGTCCCTTTGCTCATGCGCCTTCTGAAAAATATCGTTTACCTTCTGGGCGCGTATCACCCGCACTCGTTCTAAGCCCGGTATTTCCAGGCGAATCGCATCAAACATTTCGAAACGGGCATCCATTTTCCCTTCTTTCATCAGAGTGTTCATGGACACACGCACCGTTTCGGCCAGCAGTACCGACCAACGCTCTATTTCCTTCAACGAAGTCTGCCGTGTGTTGTAGATCGAGAGCAACAGATCACAGGTCATAAATACGACCAGTACCGCGCCTATCGTGGCAGCCAACTTTACATTTAACCTGCTAATTTTTTGCCGCATATCTTTTATTTATTAACCTTGTAGAGTCTAGCTTGCCTAGTGATTTCCCGTGCTTGGCGTAATGCGATGGAAAGATTCGCGCGCCCTTTTCATTCTGTCCTCAAAAACAAATTTATACTTGGCATCGACCTCTTTCAGCATAGGACTATCTTTATTTTCATGACAATTTTCGCAGACCTTGTCACCCAGCGTAGCATAAGTCTGCCCTGCTGCCCTGACCTCTGATCGCTTGAACTCCAATATCATTCTCTTGTGAATTTCACGATACTCCTTGCCTGGGCCGTGGCACATTTCACAGCCTATCCCAACCAGATCCGGGGTTGTCTCAACATCCTGAAATCCCCCATCCTGTTTATAACCCGTGGTGTGGCATTTGATACATTTTTCGTCTTTTTGAAAATTCTTTTCTGGATCCAATTTCACCTTGCGTTTTTCAGCGGGTTTTCTGCCTGGTGCAAGCAACTCAAATGCCTTGGCATGGCGACTGCGCTTCCAGTCCAAAGCTTCGGCCTTATGGCAACCGATGCAAGCCTTGTTGCCGACAAAGGATGGGGCGGCCCAGGATTGATTTGACAGAGTCAAAAAAACAAACATAGTGGTGGCAGCAATTTTTGAGATCATTTTGATTAGTCCCTCGCTCATGCAGGATTTGTAGCCCATTAAAACTGATAATTCAGCGCCAACGACAATACAAGCACTCGATATGATGCTTCTGATCCGCTCAATACTAGTACTTCAGGAATGGCAGATGATCCGGGAGGAAAGTCATTCGTAGCCCAATCCTTAGACCGGTAAAATTCTGCCATAGCACCCGCTTTTACACTCATATTGTCTTGAATACTGTAAGTTCCAGACAGATCAAAAGTATGTCGCTCAGATTTTAGTGTGGGCAAATTAACAGGGGGCGTGTTGACGGTGCTGGCAGAATCAGCCGTAAAGCGGGTGTCGGTATTGATATTGGCAAAGGCGTAACTAAATCGCACTGGCAGCAAGTCATCCATGAAGCTGAGCGCAATGTTAAACCCTACCGTGTCTATCTCATCCCGACTTTGCACCGACCAATCATTTGCAGGATCAATTGATTGAGTGGCTTTTAGAGATAAATAATAGGCTCTGCTACTCTGCTGCCACTTCATGCCCTGCCGAGTGTAATAGAACGACCAAGACGAGGTGTCGTCTAACGTCAAAGTTGTATCCAGCGTAACGCTCCCCGTATCCCGATGTATTAATCCAAATTGGGAGGCGTTGTATTTCTCACCATCACGGTTGACATTCATACCCACCGTGAGATCGGGACGTGGCAGCAAGATTACTCCCATACCCTGGTGAGCGCTGTTACGGTCAGCGATGTCAAACTGGCGCATCCCCGGAAGGTTGTCAAAATATCCACTGGGTGCTAATGAAGCAAGATATTGGGCCGAGTGGGCGCTTTCAAACACACGTTTATAGTCGTACCCTTTTGAGCGTTTCCGACCCTGCGCCAGATCAATAAAGGCTGTCGCTCCTGCGTCCCAGCGCTTGTTTAGCTTGGCCGAATAGATGTTGTCAGTAGCCGCATCTACTGCCCGATAGTGATATTTCTTGTGATCTCTGTCATAGCCCAGTTTGAGAGTAGTACCCTTGCCGTAATAATATGATCCATCAAGTTTAAGCTGATCTCGGCTGGAGTCTGAGGGCAGGTTGTAGCGCGCTGCGGGGGAAGTGATCGGCACCTGGTTGCCACTGTCATTCACGACCAACTGATATAAGTTACGCGGGGTTTTGTTATCGGTCGCATAGTGCCGATAACCGGCATGCAGCGATAATGCAGGCAGCGGCTTAGTCGCCAAATCCAGCTTGTACAAGGTGGTATCTATGCGGGCTTTAGCGGAAGCAGTGGGTAGCGGTGACGGGATGTTAGATGATGAGTTAATGGTGTAGGGCAAAAATGTCTCGTCCTGTGTCATCACTCCCCGTTCCAGCACAGCAGATAAACGTGTAGCAGAAGCCAAGCTGATGCTAGCGCTCATTGTCAGGCGCTGGTGCTGGTTATCCGGGGGTAGTGAGTTGCGTCCCTGATCAGGAT
>JANONO010000146.1:0-2772 GCA_031420875.1 Gallionellaceae bacterium
AATCATGAAACCACTTAAGCTATTATCCAAAGCATGATTCAACACGACGATCTCAGTGCGCCTCGCATTATTTCAGCGGCAGCGGTTTCCCCGCAGGAAGAAGCACTGGAGCGCGCGTTGCGCCCAAAACATCTGGAAGAATATGTCGGCCAGGAAAAAATACGCGAGCAACTGGAAATTTTCATAGAGGCCGCGCGCAAACGCAAAGAGCCGCTCGATCATGTGCTGTTGTTCGGCCCGCCCGGACTGGGCAAGACCACGCTGGCGCACATTATTGCGCGCGAGATGGGCGTGAATCTGCGTCACACTTCCGGCCCAGTGCTGGAACGCGCGGGCGACCTTGCGGCGTTGCTGACTAACCTTGAACCGAACGACGTGCTGTTCATAGACGAGATACATCGGCTGTCGCCAGTGGTGGAGGAAATTCTTTATCCCGCGCTGGAAGATTATCAGATAGACATTATGATAGGTGAAGGCCCGGCAGCGCGTTCGGTCAAGCTGGATTTGCCGCCATTCACGTTGATAGGCGCGACTACGCGCGCGGGCATGTTGACCAATCCGCTGCGTGATCGTTTCGGTATTGTGGCTAGGCTAGAGTTTTATACCACCCCCGAATTGCAGCGCATTGTGACTCGTTCTTCCGGTTTACTGGAAATGCCGATCTCGCCCGAAGGTGCGCTGGAAATCGCTCGGCGTTCACGCGGCACACCGCGCATTGCCAATCGCCTCTTGCGTCGTGTACGCGATTACGCCGAGGTACGTGCCCAAGGCGAGGCCACGCGCGAAGTGGCGGATGCTGCGCTGACCATGCTGGATGTAGATGCGCAGGGGCTGGATGTGATGGACAGAAAATTATTGCTGACGGTGATTGAAAAATTTACCGGTGGCCCGGTCGGGCTGGATAATCTTGCCGCGGCAATCGGTGAAGAGCGTGACACCATCGAAGATGTGTTGGAGCCATATTTGATCCAGCAAGGTTATCTGCAACGCACCTCGCGCGGACGGATTGCGACTGCCAATGCCTATAAACATTTCGGCTTGGTGCAACCGCGCAGCCAGGTGAGCAAGGAGCTTGGGGATGAAAATTTATAATTCCAATGAATCCCCATAATTATTAGAGAACTACCCCCATCCCCCCTCCAACTCCTCCTTTGAAGGGGGAGAGCGTGTTGCTCAATCCAGCGTTGCACCCAGCCAGATTTTTTACAAACTTCCTTGACGCTGACGCAAGGCCACACGCTTAAGATACGCTTCGCGTGCGATTTGCACATCTTCCAGAAAATATGGCAATTCGTTTAACAACAGCGCCTGTGGACCATCCACCAGCGCTTTGGGTGGCGCGGGATGAAAGTCCACCAGCACCATATTGGCTCCGGCCACAATCCCTTGTGCAGTAACGTGCATCATGTCGAGAATGCCATCCGGTGAGGCTTGTCTTGAGCCTACCGAATGCGAGGGATCAATACACACCGGCATACGGGTCAGCCTTTTTACCACGGGCACATGCGAAAAATCCACAAAATTGCGATGCGGGTCGCCCATGTTGGTCTTCATGCCGCGCAGTCCAAATACCACATTACGGTTGCCTTCAGATGCCAGATACTCGGCCGCATTCAGTGATTCATCCAGGGTAATACCAAAGCCGCGTTTGAGCAGGATAGGCATTTCGGTTTGGCGACCGACGATTTTTAACAGCTCGAAATTCTGCGTGTTGCGTGTGCCGATTTGCAACATCACGCCGGTGCTGTTGCCGGTCTGATGCAATGCCGCGCGAATTTCGTTGAGATGAGATTCGTGGGTGATTTCCATCGCGATAACTTTGATGCCGTACTTGCCCGCCAAATCGAACACATAAGGCAAACAATTTTTGCCATGCCCCTGAAACGCATACGGGCTGGTACGCGGCTTGTATGCGCCCATGCGCGTGCATACCTGGCCATTATCACGCAAGGCTTTTAACATAAGCTCGACATGCTCAGGATTGTCCACCGCGCACAGTCCGGCAAATACATTGAGCGTGTCCTGTCCGAAACGGACACCGTTGTATTCGAAATGTGCCGGGCGCTGGTCGTCTTTATGTCTGCCCAGAATGCGGTACTCCTCCGACACACGCACTGCACGTTCGACACAAGGCAGGCTTTGCATATCTTCAATTTTGAGCGCCTGGGTATTGCCGATTAAATAAATTTCGGTCAGCGTTTTTTCAGTGCCCCGTTCGATATGTACACGCGTCTGAATGCCCGGCAAAGTAGCCAGATGCGCCAGCAAACGCTGGTATTCCGCGCCTTGCGGATCAGTGGTGGAAGATAAAATTAGAATCATAAAATTTGCTTACCTGAAAGAATTGCCCATTGTTGCGGCCATTGCACCATCGGGTCGCGGGTAAATCCACTCTTGCCAAATTGCTGCCAGCGTCCGATGACATAGCACAACAAGGCATTAGCGTGGGCTCCCGCATCCGTTTTACTATCCAGCTCGTTCTGGCTAACGGCAATACGCAAGGATTGTTTAAGCGTGGTTTCCAGTCGATCATACAGTTGGTTGATGCGCTGCTGCAATCGTGCATCTTCGTTCACCAGCGCATCTCCAATTAGCACCCGCGTCATGCCGCGATTTTTTTTGGCGAAGCCGAGCAGCATGGCCAGAATATTTTCTGTCTGCTTGAGGCCACTGCTTTCTTCCGCGCTAATTTTATTCACCAAGCCGAATACGGTTTGTTCTATGAACTCGATTAATCCTTCAAACATCTGCGCCTTGCTGGCGAAATGGCGA
>JANONO010000147.1:0-4273 GCA_031420875.1 Gallionellaceae bacterium
GAAACTGCCGCAAAAATTTCCGGTGCGCGTTTTTCACTGCTAAAAGGTTCGCTGGCCAGGCTGCACCGCGCCCTCGCGCAGTTCATGCTGGACACGCACACCGATCAGCACGGTTACACCGAAGTCTATGTGCCGTATCTGGTGAATGCTGATTCCATGCGCGGCACCGGGCAGTTGCCAAAGTTTGAGGAAGATTTATTCAGTGTGCCACGGCAGTTGGGCGAGCAAGGCGAGCAGAATTTTTATTTGATTCCCACCGCCGAAGTCCCGGTGACCAACATGGTGCGCGACAGCATCACACCGCTGGAACACTTGCCACTCAAGTATGTGGCGCATACACCCTGCTTTCGTAGCGAGGCCGGTTCGTATGGCCGCGATACACGCGGCATGATCCGCCAGCATCAATTTGACAAGGTGGAGTTGGTGCAAATGGTGCATCCAGATAAATCCTATGAGGCGCTGGAAGCGTTGCTCGGCCACGCCGAAACGATCTTGAAGAAATTGAATTTACCGTATCGCGTGGTCAAGCTGTGTACCGGCGATATGGGATTTTCCGCTGCGCTGACTTACGACATTGAAGTGTGGCTTCCGGCGCAAAATACCTATAGAGAAATTTCATCCTGCTCTAATTTTGAGGCGTTTCAGGCGCGGCGTATGCAGGCGCGCTTTCGCAACGAGCAGGGCAAACCGGAGTTGTTGCACACGCTGAATGGATCGGGATTGGCAGTGGGGCGTACCCTGGTAGCGATACTGGAAAATTATCAGCAGGCTGATGGCAGTGTGCTCATCCCGGAGGTGCTTAAACCTTATATGGGTGGCGTGACATTAATCGAAGCAACAAAGTAATTCGCTACTCGACAAACGGCAAATAAAATTTCATCGGGTGCAGACGCGGAACAATGTCTGAATTCAGGTGGTTCAGTATGTCGTGGTGCAAGCGCACCGTTTCCACGAATATCACGGCCTCGCCACCGCGCGCCCTGCCATGTTTGAGCGCGAGGTAATATTCCTCTTGCGCCAATAACGGCATGACCTTTTTTACATCCGCCCAAATATCGGGGTTTAGCCCCGACCGCTTTGCTAAGATGCGCGCATCATTCAAGTGCCCCGCGCCCTGATTGTAAGCGGCAAGCGCCAGCCAAGTACGATTGGGTTCGTCTATGCGTAGAGGGAGTTGCGCCTTCATTAATTGCAGATAGCGTGCGCCCGCCATGATGCTTTGCCGCGCATCGAGGCGGTTGCTCACGCCCATTTCATCGGCAGTATCTTCGGTCAGCATCATCATACCGCGCACATTAGTGCGCGAAGTGGCAAGTGGATTCCAGTGTGATTCCTGATAGCCGACTGCGGCTAGCAGCTTCCAATCTATCCCGGTTAACGTGGCGGCTTCTTCAAATAGAGAGCGAAAATGAGGCAACACCGTGCGCGTTTTCGTGAGGAAGGCGACTGCATCTATCGGGGTCAGTCGCTCATTGTGTCCGTAAAAACGATCCAGCAATTGAGTCAGAGTGCCATCCCGTTTGATGGACGAGAAGAATTTTTGCACTTCGTCAATTAATTCCGCATCGCTATCCGGCGCAAAGACCCAAGCCAATCTTGAAGGTGGAGCAATATCGAAAGCGTCATTCAATCCGGCATCAAAATTTCTCGCCAAGGCAATCTGTTCTTCATTAGCAACCGTGCAATCCAGCTTTCCTGCGGCCACTTTTGCCAGCAGGCTGATAGCGGTGTGATCCTTGCGTGCAACCCACTTTAACGCTGGCAGCTTCTTTTGCGCTTCCCACAACGCTGATTCTTGTGATGAGCCTTTAACAACCACGATATTTTTGGCGAGCAAATTTTCCATGCGCCTCGGACGACGTCCATTGCACACCACTTGCTCGCGTAAAGTCTGATAAGAAGGGCCAAAATGCAGACCATTTTTTTCATTGCTGCGTATCCCGGCTGCGGCAATGTGCGCTTTATTTTCCCACAGGGCGGGCATCACTTGATCCTGATTGAATGGCAATAGCTTTATATTTGTTTGTAGATATTTTGCAAACAATGAGGCCAGTTGCACCTCCATCTCAGCCTCAGCACTATTTTCGGATCTCACTACAATGATGCTCAATTCTTCTCGCCACGGTTTTCTGGGAGGATCTGCGGGCGCACATCCAGCAAGCAAAGCCATGCCCAGCCATAGCGGTGTGAAGAAAGATGTAAGGTTGAATTTACACATGCAGCCATTCTGCCTGATTTTTTATGGCATATCCGGCATACATTGCTGGTAAAATACGCGCGCTGATAAATGCACGCTCGGGAGAGGTGGCAGAGTGGTCGAATGTACCTGACTCGAAATCAGGCGTAGGTGCGAGCCTACCGTGGGTTCGAATCCCACCCTCTCCGCCAAGACATCAATAAAAACTCGGCTTGCAAGGCTTATATAAATTTCACCCCCCGCTCCCCCCCACGTTTTAAAAGTTGCTTGACGTAAAATAATGCACCTCTCGCGCCCGTGAGCTGCTTTCCATAAGTTGTGAATTCTGCCTGAATAGGCGTTGAAATTGGCAAAAGGCAGAATAATGATGAAGGCAAAAAATATCGGCAGCAGTTTTGATGATTTTCTGGCGGAAGAAGCCATGCTGGACGAAGCGACAGCAGTGGCTGTTAAGCGTGTAATCGCGTGGCAAATCGACCAAGAAATGAAAGCTCAAAATCTTACCAAGACATCGATGGCCAAGAAGATGCACACTAGCCGTGCGGCACTTAACCGATTGCTTGATACCACAGACACCAGCCTGACGCTCACGACGCTTTCTAGTGCCGCATCCGTACTCGGAAAAAAGCTGCGCATTGAATTGGAGGCGATTTAGTTGGCTAGCGCCTTCGAATGAAGATGAATGATATGCAGGAGGATCATGGGACACTCCGAACTGAAAACGCCAGACTCATAGCACTACTTGATGCTCATGGTATTGAATGGCGCTTGCCGCAAGAACCAACACCACAGAAAACATCAAATGTAGAGCCATCCAATTTCAGCGCAAATGAAAAAGTGGCACTCTTTCGTCGCTTATTCAGGGGGCGCACCGACGTTTACCCTATTCGCTGGGAAAGCAAGACCACAGGCAAAACTGGCTACGCACCAGCTTGCGGTAATGAATGGCTTGCTGGTGTCTGCGAAAAGCCACGTATCAAGTGTGCTGATTGCAATAACCGCCTTCTGAGTCCACTTTCCGATACCGTCATCTATGAACATCTCGCGGGCAAACGCACCGTTGGTGTTTATCCACTGCTAACAGACGATACATGCCATTTCCTTGCTGCGGATTTCGATGAGGCTGATTGGAAAGAAGATGCACTTGCATTTATTCAGTCATGTCACGAATTGGGTGTGCCGGTTGCCCTCGAAATTTCACGCTCAGGTAAGGGTGCTCATGCTTGGATTTTCTTCTCCGGCAGCGTATCTGCCCGCGATGCTCGGCGACTGGGTACCTCTATCATTAGCCATACCTGCACCCGCACACGACAGCTCAAGCTCGAATCTTACGACCGTCTTTTCCCCAATCAGGACACGATGCCCAAGGGGGGATTTGGCAACTTGATTGCACTGCCTTTGCAGAAAAACCCGCGCGAGAGCGGATACAGTGTGTTCGTGGACGCTGCCTTGCGTCCCTATCCAGACCAATGGGGATTCTTGGCATCTATACAGCCGATGCCTGCGCACGATATTGAACCTACTATTCTGCGTGCTACCGGTGGCGTGCATCCGTTGGATGTGACTTTCATTGATGAGGAAGACCTTAAAGAACCATGGAAGCGATCTGCACCGGCCTCCAAAAAGCTGGCGGGTGTCATGCCGACATCACTCACGGTGACATTGGGCAATCTCATTTACTTTGAGAAGGAGCTACTGCCGCAAGCACTGGCTAATCGTTTAATTCGCCTCGCCGCTTTTCAAAATCCTGAATTTTACAAAGCACAGGCAATGCGTATGTCGGTATGGGACAAGCCGCGAGTGATTGGCTGCGCAGAAAATTACCCGAAACATATTGCGTTGCCGCGCGGCTGTTTCGATGCAGCGCAAGAATTGCTGCGGGACAACGGCATTCGCTGTGATTTGCACGAAGAGAGATACGGGGGCGAAGCTATCAACGTCGCTTTTGTCGGGACACTGCGCATTGATCAAGAAGCGGCTGTCGCCGCAATGCTGCATCATGACACTGGCGTTCTATGTGCACCAACCGCTTTCGGCAAAACGGTGACTGCCGCTGCGATGATCGCCGAGCGTGGC
>JANONO010000148.1:0-6475 GCA_031420875.1 Gallionellaceae bacterium
GCCTACAAGCAAGCAGTGTTTGCGGTGCGCGACGAGCATCAGGCGCTGGATATAGTGCAGGACTCCATGCTCAAGCTGGCCGAAAAATATTTCGGCAAGCCGGTGCAGGAGTTGCCGCTGTTGTTTCAGCGCATTTTGCAAAACACTATCCGCGACTATTACCGCAGGCAAAAAGTACGCTCAGCATGGACCACGCTGATGTCCTCGCTGATACCACAGAACAGCGAAGATGATTGCGATCCATTAGACTGGTTGCAAGATGAGGAGAGCAATAGTCAGCCACTGACACCCGATGCGTCGCTGGAGCAATCACAGATTATCTCATTGATTGAAATGGCTTTAATAAATCTGTCCGCACGTCAACGCGAAGCCTTCTTGCTGCGTTACTGGGAGGATATGGGTACTGCACAAACGGCGACGGTTATGGGTTGCTCCGAAGGCAGCGTTAAAATACACTGTTCACGCGCCACTCATGCTATTGCAGCGGCCTTGAAATTGAATGGAGTAAATTTGTTGTGAACAAAAATTTGAATCTGAGCCAACAGAAAATAACACAGCTTCTCGACCGATCTGCCGCGCAGATCGGGCAGCCCGTGCTGCAACGGCTGCACCATGCCAGAATGCAAGCTTTGGCACGTTATGAGGCACGTAGTGCATCGCCTGCGCTGGCTTGGGCTGGAGCATGGCGTACCCGTGGCGCACCTCAAAAAACTTATTTTTTTGCTGCTGCTGTGTTGCTGGTCGCCGTGCTGTTGGGTACTGCAACTTATTGGAATCAGGCGGCGGACAGCGACACCAGTGATCTAGACATAGATATTGCCATTTTGACTGATGATTTACCTATGGATGTTTACATAGACTGATACCAATAGATTGATACCTCATGTCTCTACCTCGATTATTTTTGCTGTGTATTTTTTTGCTGTGCCATCAACCCGCATTGGCTGCGTCTAAGCCTTGGGTCAAGCTCACTCCACTACAACAAGAAGCACTGGCGCCGTTGGCAAAGGAATGGGATGCAATCCCGGAGGAACAACGGCAACCATTCATCAGGTTGGCTAAGCGCTATCCAAAATTGACTGAAGTGCAAAAACAGCGGATGAACATCAGGCTGCAACGTTGGAGCAAGCTGACGCCAGAGCAGCGTAAACAAGCGCGCGATAAATTCCGCTCATTTAGCAAAGTGCCGATTAAACAACGTGAGCAAGTGAGGAAGATGGTGCTTGAAGATGAAAAATTAACTTCACCGCCGCCGACCAATACTGCTGCACCAACTGATTCTGCTCGATGAGTGGCACTTTTACCGTCTTTCGGTAAACCATAACATCCCTACCGCCAGCAGTAAAAAAGTGAGGGGCATTGCCATCACGCTCAACATGGGCTGCCACTCATTGATCGCACCTAGCCGGGTAAATAATTGGCCGACAAAGTGGAAGGCCAAGCCCAGCACGATACCCAGAAATATTTTTCCGCTCACGCCACCTTCGCGCCGCTGCTGCGTGGCAAACGGCAATGCCAACAACAACATGACCAGCACCGCTAGGGGATAGACCAGCTTATTCCACATGGCTATTTCATAGCGTGCGGTCTTTTGGTTGTTGTCTCGTAGATGCTGGATGTATTGATAAAGATTCCAGGCTGACATTTTTTCTGGCGCTGCCAGCAGTACGCTCAGGATGGCTGGATTGAGCACGGAGCGCCATTCCAAGCTGGCTTGGTTGTTCACTGTCGCGCCTTGATCGCTGAAGCGGGTTTGCTTCACCTCTTCCAATTGCCAGCGGTTCTTTTCCACAAAAGCCGCACGTTTGGCAACGGTAATGGAGTTTAAATAGTAGTGTTCATCAAATTCATAAATGCTGACATTTAGCAGCGAAGTATCCGGTAGCACATTTCTAATATTCACGAAGCTGTGCTCATCTTTTACCCAAACCCCGGAACGAAATTCTCTCAACGACACCTCGGCGTTCTGCGCCTTGAGCTTGACCTTTTGCGCTAAGCGGTCGCTCGGCGGTGCCAGCATCTCGCCACACAAATAGCTCAACAACACCAAGGGCAAACCAATCTTGAATAAGGCAACCACCATCTGCCGCAAAGATACTCCAGAAGCACGGTACACAACCAATTCGGAATGTGCCGCCATTTGTGCCAGCGCAAAGATGGCGCCTATCAAAATCGCTACTGGAAATAGCTCGTAGGTAATGCCGGGTAGGGTCAGCAGGACAAATAATAATATGTAACCCAGATGATAGTTGCCGCGACCTAGTGCGCTCAGCTCTCCCATCAAGTCAAAAAAGGCAAACAACATCAGCAGGGCGGCCAGCACCAAGGCAATGCTGGTGTAAATCTCGCGAGCCAAATAACGGGTCAGTAGCTTCATCTTGCTAACCGCCGCCAGGAGGTCATGGACAGTCTGTGATAAAACAGCATGATCACCAGCACCAACATCAACCCATGAATGCCTAACAACCCGCTGGATGGGCTGATCTTGCCCTGGCCTACCCAGGTGCTGCTGATGCTAATCAGATTGCTATACAGCATGTAGATTACCAACGCCACAATGAGATTAAATGAACGCCCGGCACGCGGGTTGACGAAGCTCATCGGAATGGCAAGTAAGGTCAGAATCAACGTGCTCAGCGGCAATCCTAAGCGCCATAGCAATTCAGAAGTATTCCAGCTTTCTGGATTCTGGATTAAATACAGAGTAGATCTGGATTTTGGCCGGACGTTGCCCGGTTTTATTTCTGCTTCATCAATACGCATGGCATAGCGTTCAAATTGGACAATTTTGAAATCTTGCTGTCCGGGCGAACCTTCATAGCGCCTGCCGTTCAGCAACACCAGGAAACGATCTCCGTTCGCTGCGATTTCCTGCAATCCCTGTTGAGCCACCATCGTGCCGTTTTTTCCATGCTGCACAGACTGCACAAAAATATTACCGACACGGTTGTTGCCCATCTCCACATTTTCAATAAAAAATACTCGGTCAGCCTGCTTGGATTCGCGGAATATGCCGGGGGTCGCCGCGGATACTTCATCACGACTATCCAGTCTGCGCTTGAATTCATCTGATTTTGACCAAGCCCAAGGGGTTAGCACTAAACTCAAGAGCGCGATGACAGCCACGACGGGTAAGGCATACCACAGCACTGGGCGTATCCAGCGTGTCAGCCCGATGCCCGAACAAAACCACACCACCATCTCGCTATCACGATAGCTACGAGACAATGCCAGCAACACTGACAGAAATAGGCTCAGAGAAAGCAAAGTCGGCAAATAGCTGAGTGCGCTAAACCCCAGCAAGGCCAATACTCCATCGACAGCGAACGAACCGCTAACCGAATCGCCCAGCAAGCGGATTAATTGGGTGAATACAACGATTCCGAGCAGGATAACGAACACAAATAATCCTATGCCGGAAAATTCGCGTATCAAGGCATCATGGAAGATGCCCCGGCGAAAAAATGCAAGGCGCTGCGGCCTGGATTTTTGTCCATGAATTTGCAGATCAACAGAAGTTTGCGGATAATCCGGCATTGAGTAAAAACATTAGAGACCGTAAAGGGGAAACGTGTGGAATTTAGCATAAAACAAGGCAGCCCGGAAAAACAGCGTAGTGGTTGCATCGTAGTAGGGGTATTTAAGGGCGGCCATCTGTCGGATGCAGCGCTTACACTGGATAAAATTTCCAAGCATGTGCTCACAGATCTCATCGCACGCGGTGACTTGAGTGGCAAAGCGGGTTCTACCCTGCTGTTACACAACGTAGCCAATACCTTGTGTGAACGGATATTGCTGGTTGGCTTGGGCAAGCGCGAAGAGTTTGGAGTGCGTCAATACCGCGATTGTGCCCGCGCTGCCATGCGCGCCCTACAGGGCACAGGCGCAAAAGAGGCGTTGCTGTATTTGGCTGAATTACCTGTTGCTGAGCGCGACATGGCTTGGTGCATCAATCAGGCGGTGCTGGCCGCATATGAAACCGCTTATCGCTTTGACCGCCTCAAAAGTACATCTGAAAAAGAAAAAACTGCGTTACGCAAAATTCAATTCGGTTTGATCGCGGCAAAATCCAATACCGCGCTTGAAGCAGCGCTGACACACGCCGAAGCAATGGCACGGGGCATGGTGCTGGCCAAGGACTTGGGCAATTTGCCCGGCAATGTGTGTACCCCCACTTATCTGGCACTACAGGCGGTGGCGTTGGCCAAAAAACATAAAGCCATCAAGACCACCGTGCTGGAAGAAAAAGACATGAAAAAGCTCGGCATGGGTTCGCTGCTGTCTGTCACCCGGGGCAGCGCCGAGCCGGCCAAATTGATTACGCTGGAATATCACGGTGGCGACAAAAAACAAAAACCGATCGTGCTAGTCGGCAAGGGCATCACCTTTGACAGCGGTGGAATTTCGCTCAAACCAGGCGCTGACATGGATGAGATGAAGTACGACATGTGCGGTGCAGCCAGCGTGCTCGGCACGATACAGGCCGTTGCCGAAATGGGGCTTAAGTTGAACGTGGTCGGTATCATTCCTAGCTGCGACAACATGCCCAGCGGCACGGCCACCAAGCCCGGCGACATTGTCACCAGCATGTCCGGACTGACCATAGAAATCCTTAATACCGATGCAGAAGGCCGTCTCATTCTATGTGATGCATTAACTTACGCAGCCAAGTTTGAACCTGACACCGTGGTGGACATTGCCACACTGACCGGCGCCTGCGTCATTGCTCTGGGTCATGTTGCCAGCGGCCTGTATAGCAATCAAGATAAGCTGGCGCAAGAGTTGCTGGCAGCGGGCGAACAAACACAGGATCGCGCCTGGCACATGCCGCTGTGGGAAGAATATCAACCGCAACTAGATAGCAATTTTGCCGACATGCAGAATATCGGTGGTCGCGCAGGTGGCAGCATCACCGCCGCCTGCTTCTTGTCACGCTTCACCAAAAAATACCGCTGGGCGCATCTCGACATTGCCGGTACGGCTTGGAAATCCGGCAAGGAAAAGGGCGCAACCGGACGCCCGGTACCGCTGCTGACCCAGTATTTAATCAACCGCGCCCGCGCAGGCAAGTAATGTGACTAAAGTTGATTTTTATACCGGTGCAGAAGACAAGCTACGCACTGCCTGCAAGCTTTGTCAAAAGGCTATGCAGAATAATCTGCGGGTGTTGTTGCACACGCCGGATGAAGCTACGACCGATGCGCTGGATAAGCTGCTATGGCAATATTCCGACATCGCCTTTGTGCCGCACTGTCGTAGCGATGAGCCCAATGCGGGTGAGATGCCGGTGGTGATTGGGCATGACAGCGAATCTTTTCCACACCATGAAGTGCTCATCAGTTTGCATACCACCCACCTGCCATTTTTCAGCCGCTTCCAGCGGGTCATTGAAATTGTTAGTCAGGATGCCGAGGACGCACGGCTGGGACGTGAGCGCTTTAGCTTTTATCGGGATAGGGGCTACGAAATGCGCCATTTCGATTTAAATAAATAATCATGTCTTCTTCAGAAAAAATAAATTCTTCCGTCGTTCCGGTGCTGACTGAAACGGTGGATACAAGCATGACAGACATCCCCACGCTCACCGAAATTCACATTGAAACTCCCGCGCTATTGTCTGACGTGCAGTGTCAGCAACTGGCAAAACAAATTGCACCACAACTGGAAGCCTTGCTGCACGCAAAACTGCTGCAAGAAATACAAGCCAATCTACCTGAACTCATTCGTTCTGCAATGAACAAGCAATCCCAAACATGAACCCACTGCCAAATGAACCTAGAAAAAAGTTTTGAACCAAAAGACATCGAAGCACGCTGGTATCCCAAGTGGGAGCAATCCGGTTTTTTCAAAGCTGGATTAGACCCGAACCAAGCCGAAAATTTCTGCATCCTGTTGCCGCCGCCCAACGTCACCGGCACACTACACATGGGGCATGGCTTTAATCAAACTTTAATGGACGCGCTCACCCGTTATCACCGTATGAAAGGCGATAACACACTGTGGCAACCGGGCACCGATCATGCCGGTATCGCGACACAAATTGTGGTGGAGCGTCAGTTGGACGCGCAAGGTATTTCGCGTCACGACCTCGGTCGTGAAAAATTTATCGAAAAAGTGTGGGAGTGGAAAGAATATTCCGGCAATACCATCACCCGCCAGATGCGCCGCCTTGGTACCTCACCGGACTGGTCACGCGAACGCTTTACGATGGATCCCGGTTTGAACAAGACCGTCACCGAAACCTTTGTACGCCTGTACAACGAAGGCCTGATCTATCGCGGCAAACGGCTAGTAAATTGGGATGTGAAACTACAAACAGCGGTGTCTGATCTGGAAGTGGTGCAGGAAGAAGAAGATGGTTTCATGTGGCATATCCGTTATCCACTGACCGAGCCAGATGCCGTACATGGCTTGACCTATTTAACCGTGGCTACCACCCGCCCCGAAACCATGCTCGGCGACGTCGCAGTGATGG
>JANONO010000149.1:0-7280 GCA_031420875.1 Gallionellaceae bacterium
AGCCGGGGTGTCTTACTACGCGGATAACGAATTTCTCTACCAGGGCATCACGAGTTCAGCGAGACTCAAATATGGAGAAGTCATTTCACCTTATATTGGCCTAGGTCTGCTTGCAGGTGCTGCCGAGAAGACAGTTGATGCGTCCGCAGATGGCATAGATAATAACAAAAACGGTGTGATTGACGAACCCGATGAGAAGAGGATCATCGAACAATTAAGTGGATTCATTTATCCCGAAGTGGGGGTGGCACTTTATGCGGGGAGTTTAGGTATAACCTTATCCGCTAGACGCTACTACGGCTCAGCATTTTCCGGGAATTTGATTTACAGCTTAGGCATTGTCTTTGAGCTATAGAAGGCGCGGTGGCATAGGAAATTTTCATCCGGTGCGCTGTCCTGCGTTTGTTGCTGGCTAGGGAGAATTCGGGCGTTATACAGGGATTGAAATTTTCTTCTATCCCTTGCTTCTCTCCCCCTTTTTTAAAGGGGGAGGTCGGCTAAATTTGCAAATGAAAATCCAGGTTTAATTTCGTGCTACTTTTTTTCCGTTGCATTGCTTTCAGGAGTAATGCTTTCCGGCGCAGCATTCGCTGCCGCTTTTTCTTTAGCCTGCTCTATCGCATAGGTGGCTTCCTTCGCCATGTAGTTTTCATCATGCTTGGCCAATACTTCATCGGCTCGGAATAGGTTGCCTTCTTCCAGTTTGCCATGTACCACTACGCCTTTACCTTCCTTGAATAAGTCGGGCAAAAATCCTTTATACACGACCGTCACGCTATTGGCGGTATCGGTCACATCAAAATGAACGGTTAATCCATCGCTCTGACGTTTTAGACTGCCGACCAGCACCAAACCCCCGACGCGAAAACTACGCCCTTGCGGCGCTTCTTTATTGAATACCTGGCTAGGCGTAAAGTACAAGCTGACATTTTCTTTCAGCGCATACATGACGAGCCCTACTGCGACACCCAAGGCAATCAGGGCAACAATGATGTATATAAATTTTTTATGGCGTGGTTTCATGCTATTCCTCTTTTCCAACATTTTTCATTAATCGTAATTGTTGCAAAGCGATATTTTTTCTATGGCGCACCAGTATTATTTCAACGATAAAAATAAATAGCACCATGCCATATGAACCCCACACATAAAATGCACGGCCACCCATTGCGAAAAATTCTGCCCAGTTCATTGCTTTACCTCCGCCAATTCAGTTACCCATTGAGTATTGCGTTCACGCTCTAGAATAATGCTGCGCACACGCATTAAAGATACTGCAACTGCATACAACCAACATGCTAGTAGAGTAATAAACAATGCCTGTTGCATGTCTGATTGCATAGATATGCCACTCAATTTGATCGAAGAACCTTGATGCAAAGTATTCCACCATTGCACAGAAAAATAGATGATAGGTACATTGACCGAGCCAACGATAGCTAATAGCGCAGCGGCGCGATCGGCACGACGTGGATCATCTATAGCGGCATGCAAGGCTATGAAGCCAAGGTAAAGGAATAGCAACACGAGTTCCGAAGTCAGGCGCGCATCCCACACCCACCATGCCCCCCACATCGGCTTGCCCCACAATGCACCTGTCCACAACGACAGGAAGGCAAACAGCGCGCCGGTTGGTGCCAGTGCAGAAGCCATCATAGAAGACAAGCGCGTATTGAAAATTAGCCCCATTGCAGCGTAGCCTGCCATGACCAAGTAAATCAACATGGACAAGATGGATACTGGTACATGAATGAATATGATGCGATAGGCTTCGCCCTGCGTCATATCAGTCGGCGCCACAAAGAAACCGATATACAGACCAATCACAAACAGGATGGCGGACGACCATGCGAACCACGGTATCAATTTGCCGACCAATCCATAGAAGGTGCTGGGTGAAGAATATTTAAACCAGTTTATAGCCAAGATTTACTCCATTGAAATTCGCAGTGCTTGCGCCGTAACCCACGGAGTGGATACCAATGCCAACACCAAAATTGCACCCAATAATGACATGTTTGAAGCCACGTTTGTACCTGTTACTGCCGCTTCCACAGCTCCCGCCCCAAAAATCAACACTGGAATACACAAGGGCAGCACCAGTAAAGAAACTAGCACACCTCCGCCACGCAATCCCAGTGTCAACGCTGCACCGACCGCTCCGACCATGCTCAATATCGGAGTGCCCAACAGCAGGCCAGCTATCAATACCCACAAAGCCTCGGCAGACATATCAAACTGCAAGCCAAGTATCGGTGCCATCAACACCAACGGCAAACCAGACACCATCCAGTGCGCAAAAATTTTTCCCAATACCAGCATAGACAAGGACTGTGGCACCAAGAGCATTTGTTCCAGCGTACCGTCCAGATAATCCGCCGAGAACATGCGCCCTAGTGACAGCATAGAAGCCAACAATGCCGCCACCCATACCACTCCAGATGCCATTTTACGCAACATGTCGAGTTCTGGCCCCACACCCATCGGGAACAAACTCACCACCATGACGAAAAAAATCAGTGTGGTCAACACATCAGAACGGCGGCGCATAGCCAGCACCAAATCGCGCCGTATAATCAGACTCAATAATCCAAATAACGACAGCTTGTTCATGATAGCGATAACCGCCGAGTGGTAATCCCCGCCACTTCAAGCGGTTGGTGAGTGGTATAGATCACCATGCCACTATTCGCCAAATGCTCGCCTATCAATTCCTGCATCATCCCGACCGCGCCCACATCCAGTGCGGTTAGCGGTTCGTCCAAAATCCACAAGGGTGCATTACTGAACAACAAGCGCGCCAGCGCCACGCGCCGACGTTGCCCCTGGGACAGCACCATGACCGGTAAAGTTTCACGACCACGCAAACCCATGCGCCGCAGTATGGCAACAAGCTGCTCATCACTCACCGCACAACCCGCCAACCCCGCAGTGATACGTAAATTTTCCAAGGCATTCAATTCATCTTTGACCGCATTGAAATGGCCAAGATAAATCATCTCGGCATAATATTCTTCGCCCAATTTTTTAATGCTCTGCCCGCGCCATTTGATTTCCCCGGCAGTCGGCATCATAAAACCACACAAAGTTCGCAGCAAACTGGTTTTACCACTACCGTTGACGCCCTCCACCTGCAGCAGCTCACCTGCCGACAGCGAGAAACTCAAGTTGGAAAACAGCAGGTGGTTGCCGCGAGTACAGGCAAGATTACAAATTTCCAGCATTGCGTGAGCAGATTCCAAGAACAATTTAGTTCTGCCATTATAGTATGAACCAAGAATATCCATTATAAAATTCAGCGCATAAAAATTCAGCACTGTGTGCCGGAATGCGTGAGAGGTTATAATCACGCATATCTTAAATTAATTGGCGCATAAGGAAAAATATGGGATTTCTGGATAACAAACGAATTTTGATTACCGGCATGCTCAGCAATCGCTCCATTGCTTATGGCATTGCCAAGGCCATGCGGCGCGAAGGCGCAGAGCTGGCTTTTACCTATCAAGGCGCGCGCATACGAGATCGAGTCACCGAATTGGCAAAGGAATTTGACAGCACCTTGCTGTTCCCTTGCGATGTGTCCAGCGATGAGGATATAGCCAAATTGTTTGCCGACCTCAAATTACACTGGGATAAGTTTGACGGCTTCGTACATGCCATCGCCTTCGCGCCGCGTGAAGCACTGGCGGGTGAATTTCTGGATGGCTTAAGCCGCGAGTCTTTCCGCATCGCGCACGACATCAGCGCTTACAGCTTCCCGGCCATGGCTAAGGCCGCATTACCTATGCTGGAAGGCCGCAACGCCGCGCTACTGACCTTAAGCTATCTAGGCGCAATACGCACCATGCCGCATTACAACGTGATGGGTTTAGCCAAGGCCAGCCTAGAGGCCAGCGTACGTTATCTGGCCATGAATCTGGGCAACCGCGGCATCCGTGTCAATGGAATTTCCGCTGGACCCATCAAAACTCTGGCCGCCGCAGGCATTGCTGATTTCGGAAAGTTGTTGCACTACAACGAAGAAAATGCGCCGCTCAAACGCAATGTCACCACCGAAGAGGTAGGCAATGCCGCTGCCTTCTTGTGCAGCGACTTGGCCAGTGGCATCACTGGCGAAATCACTTATGTGGATGGCGGATTCAATACGACTTCACTGGGACTTACTGAATTTTAGTATTAGTCTTGCTCATCAAAAGTGCGAAAGAGGAATGGCAGGAGGATTTTGATTTGAGCCCTACGTCGTAGGGCTCAATTTTTGAGTGATGGTTATGTGTGTTCGTCCGATGCCTCGCGGTGATAATTTCATTCGCGAGGTGAATCGGTTTTCTACTTAAAATAGTACAGGCCACCTCTAAAAATCCAAACTCCGTCGCAATACGGCGTTGCTCAAAAAATTTTAACACTTACATATCAAACATATGCGGCGCGCTAAAATTTTTCTCGCGCCTTGTCTTGCTTAGGATTTTAAATTTTTAGAGGCGGCCTACAGCTTGCTTGGTTAAAAAAGTGATTACTGGATTTCGCTTGCGTCAAAATCTTTCATGGTAACGTCCAATTTTTTCTTGGAGTCCGCTAGGTAGGCTCGGTACAGAGCATCACCAGTAAGTTGGCGAATTTGCTGCAAGGATTCATCACGCTTTGCACTGTCAATAGCGGGAACATCTTTAATCTCATCCACTCTTGCCAGCATGTAGCCACCTTGCGTATTTTCGATGCCTGTGTAGATCGGAAATTTATTCCCGCTGACCTGGAATACCTGACGAGCTAAATTATTATTGATGCCTGCATGGTTTGCACGTGTCACAGTCACTGGGGTCATCCATCCCATATTAACCTGCTCCCCATGCTGCAATTTTTCCAGTAACATCTGCCCCTGTTTGGTGGCAAGCTCAACAGCTTGTTGGCGAAGTAGTTTCTGATAAACCCCCCCACCGACCTCTGCCAATGGCCTGATGCTGGCTGGCTTATGCTCCAGCAAACGCACTGCAACTAAGGTATTCGGTGCGATTTCAACAGCGGCACTATTGCGTTTGTTTTTTAAGACATCTTCAGAAAATACTGCTTGCAGCGCTTTATCAGTCCAAGGCGCTAACCCAGGCTGCTTCTTGTTTAGCCAAGCACTTTGCTGCACAGGAACCTTTACCATCTCTGCCGCTGATTTGAGTGTGTCGCTCTGCTCGTAAACCATATCACTAAATTTCTCGGCCAGTTCAGCAAATTTATCATTGGCTTTTTGCAGTTTTATTTTTTGCGCGATGTCATTTCTCACCTCGTGTAAAGGTGAAATTTTTGCGGGCGACACGGCTAGCAGTTTGATAATGTGGTAGCCAAAATCTGATAATACCAAGTCGCTAATTTCCCCTACTTTTAGATTAAACACCGAGTCATCAAATGGCTTGACCATCATGCCGCGACCAAACATGCCTAGGTCACCTCCTTTAGCGGCAGAGCCAGGATCTTGAGAATATTCTTGGGCTAAGGAAGCAAATTTTGTTGGCGACTGTTTAACCAGCTGCAATACTTGTTCAGCTTTAGCCTTGGCAGCTTGCTTGACTTCACTTGATGATTCTGGCATCACGGAAATCAGGATGTGCGTCGCCTGACGTTGTTCTTGAGTTCCGAATTCTGGCTGGTGTTCAGTGTAATATTTTTCTATGTCAATTTCATCAACGACTACCTGGGATTGCAATGCTTCGGCAGAGAAGGTTACATATTCCACTCGCGCTTGCTCATCAATCTGAAACTCGTTCTGGTTTAACTCGTAATAATTTTTTACCGCAGAGTCGTCAATTTTTGCCTGAGCAAGGAAGGGAGCTAGATCAATTTGCGCTACAGAAACCACACGCTGCTGTTCATTCAGGCGCATCAAATTATCTGCAACCTCATGTGATGCGTAGCCGTTCTGAAAATAAATTTCAGTCATTTGACGCATACGCAATTGATCTACTACATGTGCTTCAAAAGCGATCACTGAACGATTTTGATTGCGTAGCAGAGCTTCCAGAAGTTTTTTGTCATACTTTCCATCTGAAGACTGCAACTCCTTGAAGCCCATAATGGTCTGCGCCAAATATTTATCGCTCACTGTCAATCCAGCAGATCGCCCCTGTAAAATTAACAAACGCTTTTCTACTAGGTTTTCCAGAACCTCCCTTTTTCTCTCTGGTGTATCGAACATCGCCGGGTTATAAGCATTGCCCATCGCCTCACGCATTCCGTCTTGCTGTTGGCGCAGCTCCGAGTCAAAATCTTGCTGGCTGATTTTCTCGTTGCCCACGGTGGCCATCGAGTCACCCTCACTCGACTGGTTAAACGAATCCATGCCCCAGAATGTGAATGGCAGGATAATAATAACCAACACAATTTGAACAAACCGTCTTTTCTCGTGCACGAAGTTAAACATAAAATTACCCGATTAATTTATTTAGTTAACATGAAAAAAGGCGAACTCTCGTTCACCTTTAAATCTGGCGTTCACCTTAAATCTGGCGTTCGTCTTTAGAGATTGTCCGTAAACAACCGGCTGTTTCATGCGCAATTAAAAAATGACCGTTCTGAGCGTACGGGCATATTGTTTACGGAAAAACTCATAGTTTGGCGGAGTGGACGGGATTCGAACCCGCGACCCCCGGCGTGACAGGCCGGTATTCTAACCAACTGAACTACCACTCCAAAATCTAAACAGCTGGTGGGTGCTGAGGGGTTCGAACCCCCGACATTCGCCTTGTAAGGGCGACGCTCTACCAGCTGAGCTAAGCACCCAAATGAGTCAACTAGTTTACAGCATCTTTCAGCCCTTTGCCAGCACGAAATTTAGGAACCTTTGCTGCCTTGATTTTAATTGTCGCGCCAGTGCGCGGATTGCGGCCATTTCTTGCGGCGCGCTTGCCGACATAGAATGTGCCAAAGCCCACCAAGGTAATCATGTCACCTTTTTTCATGGCTTTTTTTATAGATTCAACGGTGGCATCAAGTGCACGACCAGCCGCCGCTTTTGAAACATCAGCAGATTTTGCAATTGCGTCAATCAGTTCAGACTTATTCATCTACGCATCCCCTTTGTTAAGTTGGTTAAAAAGAACAGGAAAACCCTGCAACAGCTTTATATCAAGGGTTATGGGCTGGGTCAAGCGATTCAAAAACTTTTTTAGTTTTTCTCATCCTTGGATGCCGCACTAGTGCTTGATTACGGCTGTGCTGTGATTTTCGGTTGCAACCTGAATGGGGTTGAGCTTGGGATCAAGCTCCGGCAAGGGTTCAGGTTTGTGTGTCAGCGCCAA
>JANONO010000150.1:0-2464 GCA_031420875.1 Gallionellaceae bacterium
ACAAGGTGCGGCGCGCGGATAGTGCGTGGTTGTTGCCGCTTCAGCGGCTTTACAACCACGGCCTACCCCTTGCGGGTGCAATCCGAACAAGCGCGGGCGACTATCGCACCATCCGCTGCTGGCCTTTGTGGCCGAAGCGCGCATGGTGGCTAATTTCTGGTTGCGTACGGGCGATGCTAACAGCGCCAACAACGTGCTGCAATTCATTGAATCGACCCTGCACCATCTGGGCGGCAAGACCGTCGGGTTGCTGCGTGCGGATAGCGAATTTTTCGACCAGGCGGTATTCAAATTGCTCGAAGGTAAGGGCATCAATTACATCATCAGCGCGAGACTCACACAAGGCTTGCAGCAAGCCATCATCCGCGATGCACGCTGGTTTGCGCTGGAAACGGGATTGGAGTTGGCGGAGATCACCTACCGAGCCAACAGTTGGGACATCGCAAGGCGCATCGTCGTGGTACGGCAATCCATCAAGCGCCGGAGCGCGCCAGGCAAAACCCTGTCCCTGTTTGCCGACGACCCGGACATTCAAGGATGGCGTTATGGTGCGATGGTGACCCGCCTGAGTTTTCCCGCAGTGGAAATATGGCGCAGCTACCGAGGGCGTGCGGACTGCGAGAATCGCATCAAGGAATTGAAGAACGACTTCGGGCTGGACAGTTTCAATCTGAACAGTTTCTACGCTACGGAAGCAGCGCTGGGCTTTGCCATGCTGGCCTACAACTTGATGAGCGTGTTCCGCCAAGCGGTGATGCGTGCCAAGATTCAGCCTACGCTGACAACACTACACCAACAGGTTTTGGCGGTCGGTGCATTCTGGCACCGCGACCCAAATCAGAACCAATTATTGCTTGCGGTTTCGCGACGACGAAGAGCTTGGTTTGAGGGGTTATGGGCGAATGCCGGGCATCCGCCCGTGCTGCCCGTGCAGGCTAAAATCGGCTAATGGATTATCTGGGTTGAATGCACCGGGTTCCCTAAATTCACAAAAGGAGACATAGCATGACTACCCAAATGTTTCTAAACCTACCGGTAAAAAACCTAAACCGGTCAGTCGAATTTTTTACTAAACTAGGTTATACCTTCAACCCGCAATTTACCAACGAAAATGCTACTTGCATGGTCGTCAGCGAAGACATTTTTGTGATGCTGCTGGTCGAGAAATTTTTCCAGGCCTTTACCAGCAAGCAGATCTGCGATGCCACGAAAAATACCGAAGTTGATGATAGCCTTGTCTTGCGCCAGCCGAGAAGCAGTGGATGAGATGGTGCACAAGGCCGTCGCAGCAGGCGGTACAACGCCCAGAAAGCCGGTGGATCACGGCTTTATGTATAGCTACGGCTATGACGATCTGGATGGACACATCTGGGAGGCGTTTTATATGGATCCGGGTGCAATACCAAATTAATTTCAATCCAGGAGGAAAAAATGATCAAGAAAATTATTCTCGCCGTCGTTGTTCTGTTCGTTGCTGTTCTTATTTATGCTGCGACCCAGCCGGATACATTTAGCGTACAGCGCGCCGTGCTTGTCAACGCGCCGTCGGAGAAAATTTTCCCACTCATCAATGATTTCCATAATTGGAGCGCTTGGTCACCGTGGGAGAAGCTAGACTTGACCATGAAAAAAACTCACAGCGGCGCAGTCAACGGCAAAGGCGCGGTGTATGGGTGGGAGGGGAATAATAAAGTTGGCCAAGGGAGCATGGAGATTACCGAATCTACTTCCCCCGCCAGCGTAATCATCAAACTGGATTTCATCAAGCCGTATGAAGGCCACAACATTGCCGAATTCACCCTGCAAACTCAGGGCGAAGCCACCAACGTCCAGTGGCTCATGCACGGCCCTAGTCCTTACATGACCAAGATAATGGGAGTGTTTTTCGATATGGACAGCATGATAGGCAAAGATTTTGAAGCCGGATTGGCCAATTTGAAAACGCTGGCTGAAAAATAAGCGAGGAATTCACGCTGGGTCTGCCACCCCCTTAGGCCTGCCACAGCGGTGGCTCATCCATCAACGCGATTTGTTCGCGCAATTCCAGGATGCGATCCTGCCAATAGTGCTGCGTGTTGAACCACGGGAAAGCTTGCTTGAAGGCGGGGTCTTCCCAGCGCTGCGCCAACCAAGCAGAATAATGAATCAGGCGCAGGGTGCGTAGCGCCTCGACCAAATGCAGTTCGCGTTCATCGAAATCATGGAAATCTTCGTAACCCGCCAGCACGTCGCTAAGCTGCCGCACCCTATCGGCGCGTTCGCCCGATAACAGCATCCATAAGTCCTGCACCGCGACCCCCATACGGCTGTCGTCAAAATCTACAAAATGTGGGCCGTCATTCGTCCACAACACATTACCCGCGTGGCAGTCGCCATGCAGCCGCAAGCTATGCACCTCACCAGCACGATCAAAGCAGTGCCGCACGCCGTCCAGCGCTTGCTCGGCCACGCTGCGGTAAGCGGC
>JANONO010000151.1:0-1859 GCA_031420875.1 Gallionellaceae bacterium
CAACCTTGCAACATCAGGCCGGCTTCGTAGCGCTCTTCAATGAAGTATTCGTGAAATGCTTTTTTATTTTGGACGATGCTCATATCTCGTATATTCTACCAGCTTTGCTTGCTTGCGCATTTCCGTTTAACGCATGATTGCTCGTACAGGTCGCATAATTTATGGCATTAGTTGAAAAATCAGTCTTACTTCCGTTTAGTGCCGAGCAGATGTTTGCGCTGGTGGATAATGTCGCAGAATACCCGCAGTTTTTACCTTGGTGTGGCGGCACGAGTGTCACGGTGCTGGATGAGAACAGGATACGGGCGACGGTCGATATCAATTATCACCATGTCAAACAAAGTTTTACCACCGAAAATGTGCGTGTGGAGCCGCAGCGTATCGATATAACCCTGATCAATGGCCCGTTTAAACATCTGGACGGGCGTTGGCAATTTATCGCTTTGGCCCCAACTGCCTGTAAAATAGAGTTCCGGCTAAATTACGAGTTTTCAAATAAGTTGCTGGAGAAGGTAGTAGGACCGGTATTTCATTACATCGCCTCTACTTTTGTCGAGGCTTTTATCAAACGGGCTGAAGTTGTTTATAAAAAATAATGAATATGCAATAAATGAATGACCTCATGGTAAACAAGCTGATTAATATTGAAGTGCTCTATGCCTTGTCGCACGAGCAGACCTTGCTGCATGTGGAGGTGCTAGAAGGTACGACTGTGGAGGCTGCAATTAAAAGCTCCGGCATACTGGCAAAGTATCCGGCTATAGACCTGGCTAGCAATAAAGTCGGTATTTTTGCCAAATTGAGCAAGCTGGATGCTCTGTTGCGCGATAAGGATCGTATCGAAATTTATCGTCCTCTGATTGCCGACCCCAAAGAGGTAAGGCGCAAACGCGCCGAAGAAGGCAAGGTCATGAAAAAAGGCGGCGGCGATGCTTGATTACGATTTGCATTGCCACTCCAATGTATCAGACGGCCTGTTGCCTCCAGCCGAGCTGATGGAGCGTGCCGCCGGCCGTGGGGTGAAATATATTGCGCTGACCGACCATGATGATGTCAGCGGTCTGGCTGAAGCAGCGCTGGCTGCTGCACAGCATGAAATGGAATTTATCAACGGGGTGGAAATCTCGGTGAGTTGGCACAGCCATACGCTACATATTGTCGGCTTGCATATTGATCCCGCCAATGCAGCCTTGCAAGCCGGTTTGCACAGCATACGTGAGGGGCGTGGTGCACGTGCCAGGCTGATGTCAGAATCACTTGCACGTTCGGGCATAGGCGGTGCGCTGGAAGGCGCGTATCAATATGCGTCCAATCCGGAAATCATCGGTCGGACTCACTTTGCTCGCTTTCTGGTGCAGACTGGCCATGCCAAGGATGTGCGCAGCGTATTCAAGAATTTTTTGGTCAAGGGCAAGCCGGGCTATGTGCCGCACCAATGGGCGGCGTTGCCCGATGCAGTGAGCTGGATAATTGGCAGCGGTGGCGTAGCGGTGATCGCGCATCCCGGGCGATATACCTCAGGGAAGAAACCGATGGGACGCAAGAACTTGCGCGAGTTGCTGGCTGAATTTGTGGAGTTAGGTGGGCGTGGAATTGAAGTGGTAACCGGCAGCCACACACCCGAGCAGTATGCGGAATTCGCGAAATACGCGACCGAGTTCAATTTGCTCTGTTCATGCGGTTCGGATTTCCACGGTCCCGGTGAAAGTTATCGGGATCTGGGAAGGTTGACGGATTTTCCGTTGGAGTGCAAACCGATTTGGCAAGCCTGGGAAAATGCCGGACAAAACCCTTAAGGGTTAATTGTTTATCCCGCTAAGGGATACGGAAATTACTAAAATACCATTTATAAAATTATG
>JANONO010000152.1:0-13108 GCA_031420875.1 Gallionellaceae bacterium
GTCGGTTGAGCGCCATCATACTGGTTTCGGAAGCGGAGAAAAAACCGGAACAAATCAGAATGACAAACAGGGCAAGGAATAACTCGCCCAATGAAATCTCGTCCAAAGAATGAGACCTTTACTAATGAGATGGCGAAGTATCGGGGAGGTAACCGAGGGTGTCAACTGGGTATATTAGCTTCACCCCGACATCTCAGATTAAAACCCAGATTAAAACCTAGACTATAACGGGATGATTTTTTACAAATACAGCAAGTTCATCACTAGGCAAAGGATAGCTAAAATAATAACCCTGAATTTCGTCACAACCACGACTGCGCAGGAAATTCATTTGCTCCACCGTTTCTACGCCTTCGGCAATCACTTGCAAATTAAGCTGATGCCCAAGGCCTATGATGGAACGAACAATAACCGCATCATTTTCATCCGTGGTGATATCGCGCACAAATGACTGATCAATTTTCAACTTGTCCAAGGGCAATCTTTTTAGGTAGCTGAGACTGGAATAACCGGTACCAAAATCATCAACCGACAAATGCACACCCAACTCCTGCATCTGATTGAGGAATGTGATGGCGGCCTCTGTTTCACCCATCATCAGACCCTCGGTAATTTCCAATTCTAGATCGTGTGCGCCCAATCCGGTTTCCGCTAATACAGTAGCAACCAATTTAGCTAAGTTAGGCTGACGCAATTGGCGCGTGGATAAATTGACTGCAATTGGAAAAATGGGTAGCCCTTGCTTTCTCCACCGCGCCAACTGCTCACAAGCAGTGCGCAATACCCACTCGCCGATCGGCAGAATTTGCCCAGTCTCTTCCGCAACCGGAATAAATTCGCTGGGTGTTATCAAACCTATTTCGGGATGTTGCCAGCGTATTAGTGCCTCCACGCCACATATACGGCCATAGCGCAGATTGATCTGCGGCTGATAATGCAGGATGAATTCATTGCGCTCCAAAGCAATACGCAAGTCTTTTTCCATGGAAAATAACTTATCCGCATGGAAATTCATTTCGGGTGCGTAAAATTGGAAGTTGCTGCGCCCCTCCTCTTTCACACGATACATGGCCACGTCGGCATATTTGATTAAGGTGTCAATATCATGGGCATTATCTGGGTAAATGCTGATGCCGATACTGGCATGAGTAGCGATTTGCAGATCCCCGATGTCATATGGCGTAGCCAATATCAGCAGTATTTTAGTAGCTACGCGCGCTGCGTCATCCGCATCCGTCTCACGCAACAGCACGACGAATTCATCCCCGCCTATACGCGCTACCGTATCACCTTCACGCACACACTCCTGCAAACGCAGTGCCACTGCCTGCAATAATTTATCGCCTACGGTATGCCCCATGGAATCATTGACGTATTTAAAGCGATCCAGATCGAGGAACAGTAAGGCAAATTGATGTTGGTCGCGGTGAGATGTAGCAATTAATTGCCCCAGCCGATCATGTAATAAAGTGCGATTAGGCAAGCGCGTGAGCACGTCGTAATAAGCCAGCGACTGAATATCCCGCTCAGCATTTTTGCGTTCACTAATATCAGCCGAGATAGATATGTAGTGGGTCACGACACCACTCTCATTTTTGACTGTGCTGATAGACATCCACTTCGGATAGATACGCCCGCCCTTGTCTCTTTCCAGAATCTCTCCCTGCCAAAAACCATCACGATTAATGTCGGCCCACATGACACGATAAAATTCTGCATCGTGTTGGCCAGAAGACAGGATGCTTGGGTTCTTACCCTTAACCTCATCCAGCGTATAGCCGGTAGCCTTGGTAAAAGCCTGATTGACCGACACAATGCGCTCTTCAGAATCGGCAATCAGGATGGCCTCGCTACTGCCCTCAAATACATTGGCGGCCAAGCGCAGATTTTCTTCAGTTAGCTTGCGCCGGGTAATATCCCGTATCGTGCCAAATGCCACGATGGGCTGTCCGATTTGGTCAAAATCAACATCTATCGTTTCTCTGACCCACTTGATTTGTTCATGTACCACAATACGAAACTCGATGTCGCATACCTCACCATGCAACGCCCCTTTACATCCCGCGTCCATAATCCAGCGATCATCCGGGTGAGCGCAGTTTAAAAAGTTTTTTCGATTAATGTCCTGGATATGATGTTTCAACCCAAAAATTGCAATGACTTCATCCGAGACCGTTAATGTGTCGCTGCGAATATCAATCTGCCAGCTTCCCATATTGACTACCTGTTGCGCCCGTTTGAAATTTCGTTCGCTTAGCTCCAGGTTTTTGACCTCGCGCAAACGTTGCTCGTGCATAATCGCAACACATACCCCCCCTATGCCAATTACGCTGCTGAACATCCATACATCAAACGCATCTGTCTGAGCAGCGTTGGCAAAACGCCCGATGCCGTTAATCAGACCAAACAGCAAAAAACTGTAAATGGTGATTAATGCTAGGCTGGCCACGCGCAAATCAAACGCCAGTGCCGCCCAAATAATAATCGGAAATAAAGCGAACGCTTTGAGCTGATAGCCCAACAAATTTTTGCCCATGTCGGTCAGCACCAGCAGACATAGAACAATCAAAACGCCGTACATCAACAATGCCATACGGCGTAAATAAGGTGTCCATTCCATTGTGCTCGTGCGATACAGTGCCATGACCGCTGGCGTAAACAGCACCACGCCCAGAGCATCCCCCATCCACCAATACATAAATGTCTGGCCATACAGATACCACGGTATGACATCCCCAGTCCAAGCCAACCAGAGTGCGCCGTTCGCTGCATTGATTGCAGTGCTGATTAGCGCGCCAAAAATCAGCAACCTCAATACATCCTGAACCGAAACAAGATTAGGGTTGAATGCCGATTTTCGCTTTAGTAAATAAGCGCCGCATAGTGCGCCGACTGTGCTCCCGGCAGCAATGCCGATGGCAGCAGAAATCGGCAAATAGACATGCAAATTGATTAAAAATGCGCCTATAAAAATACCGGGCCACACCCGTCGCCCAAACAACAATAGGCAAGCTAAAGCGATGCCAGAGGGTGCCCAGAACAGCGTCACCGTATGCCCCACCAAAGCGAACACGAGACCCATCTTGGCGGCGGCAAAATACACCAACGCCAGAATGGCAATGCGTGCCACATTGAGATTTAAAAAATTAGTCAAAATTGTTTTTTATTATTTTGGTGTCGCGCTTGATTAACTAAACTCTTTCACAACAAACTGCTGCCTGCGGCTAATCGCCAGCCTCTCATCTAAATTTTTGAGCTTGACTGTCCAGTGCGTCTCACCGCTGCCATCATCAGAAACCTTTTCAAAGCCGGCAACCTGCTCTTTTGCCACCAGACAATTTCGATGGATACGCACAAAGCGTGAGGCAAACTCTTTTTCCAGTGCGGCTAATGCTTCTTCGATCAGGTATTCGCGCTGCGCAGTTCGTACCGTGACGTATTTCATTTCGGCGCGCAGGTATAGCACTTCGTCAATAGGGATTAGGTAAACCTTACCACGTTCGTGTACGGACAAGTTTTTCCGTGGTTCGGTGGATATTTCCTGCAACACTTCGGCACGCACCGGCACAGATGTACGCGCACGTATTAAGGCATCCAGCAGGCGTCCAATGCGAATAGGTTTGAGTAAATAGTCAACCGCATGCAGCTCAAAAGCCCTGATCGCATAGGCATCAAACGCAGTGGTGAATATGATGGCGGGCGGCAGCGGTAATTTATTGAGATGCTGAGCCAACTCTATACCATCCATTTGGGGCATACGAATATCTACCAACACCACATCCGCCCGTGTTGCTGATAATTTATCCAGCGCCTCGCAACCGTTGCCCGCCTCGCCTACTACATCCAGCGGTAATTGTTGGTTACAATCGGCCAATAACTCCTTCAGGCGATTGCGCGCAAGGGGTTCATCATCCACCACAAATACCGTGAACGGCAGTTTAGCTATGCTCATTTTTCTCCTCTTTGATATAAGGCAACATGATGTGCACATGATAAAAATTCTTACCGGCTGCGACCGTGTACTTCGCTTCCACATCAAATTGTAAAGCAAGGCGTTCACGAATATTACTCAACGCCATTTTGTTGCCGCTATGCCGGTCGCTTTGTGCTTGGCGCGGATTATGTACGTCGAGGTGAATTTCATTGGCCTTGCGATATAGCTTGATATTGATTTCCCCGCCTGCGGTGAGCGGCTCGATACCGTGATACACGGCATTCTCCAGCAGTGGCTGCAATATCAGCGGCGGAATCAGCACATCATCCGGCAAATCCTGAGTATGCCAACTGACCTTAAGTCGCTCCCCCAGCCGCATCTGTTCCAGCGCGAGATACTGGCGCGCCAGCGAAATTTCTTTATGCGCGGCAACTAAATCGCTGTGATGCGCCATCGCCATACGGAATAAATCGGCCATGTCTTCCAGTGCCGTTTCGGCGCGCTTAGGGTCGGCGCGCACAATGCCGAGCACGGCGTTAATGGTGTTAAACAAAAAGTGCGGGCGGATGCGCGCCTGTAAAGCCTGCAAACGCGCCTCATGCAGTGCCGGAGAAAGCGCTTGGGCGCGTGATCTGAAATAAGCCAGCAACAGCGCCGTGATGGCGACACTCACCGTGGCATTGCGCCACAAATGGAAATAGCCATCCTCTCCGGTAGAGATGATTCCGGTAGAAACAATGTAGAACGCGCCACTCAAATGATGCACCACCAGCGTAATCGTCGCTGCCAGCAACAATATGACACCCACTCCACGAAGGTAAGACAGCCGTGCCAGCATGGGGTTGAATATGTATAACGCCAGCAAATTCAGCAACAAAATCGGTTGCAATAGCGCCGAAAAGTTCACCATGTATTGAGCAATTCCCTGCCAAGACGAAGCTGAAAAAATTGCCGCCAGCAACGCTATCCCGTTGACCAGCAGCAAGCTGCGTAGTGCGACACCCATATTGCGAAAATTGGGCAGCACATATGGGGCGAGGTTTTGATTTATACTTTGCGCCTTCGGCATGACGGGTTGCCTCTACAGTATTAGCTACATTCTGGACAATAGATGATGACGATGCAAGACAAAAAAAACTGGTCGGGACGTTTTAATGAACCGGTAACCGAATTAGTGAAGCGCTACACCGCCTCAGTGGACTTCGACCAACGGCTTGCGCTGTTCGATATTCAGGGCTCGTTGGCGCACGCACAGATGCTGGCAAGCTGCGGCATCATTGCCGCACAAGATTTGGCCGACATTCAGCGCGGCATGGCGCAGATCGAAAATGAAATTCTCAACGAAAAATTTGTCTGGTCGCTAGACTTGGAAGACGTCCACCTCAATATCGAAAAGCGCTTAACCACCTTGGTCGGCGATGCCGGCAAGCGTTTGCATACCGGGCGCTCGCGCAACGATCAAGTGGCCACCGATGTACGTCTGTATCTACGCCAGGCCATTGATGAATTGCGCGAACTCATTCTAGCCATGCAGACCGCGCTGCTAGACCTTGCCGCGCAACACACGCACACCATTATGCCCGGCTACACTCATCTACAAGTGGCTCAACCTGTCAGTTTTGCTCATCATCTAATGGCGTATTTCGAAATGCTTAAACGTGATGCGGAGCGTTTGACCGATGCGCGTCGCCGCGTCAATCGCCTACCACTGGGTGCAGCCGCTTTAGCTGGCACCAGCTACCCCATCAAGCGCGAGATGGTGGCGGAGTTGCTGGGCTTTGACAGCGTGTGCGAAAACTCGCTGGATGCAGTTTCTGATCGAGATTTCGCCATTGAATTCACCGCCTGCGCTGCGCTCATTATGACGCACCTGTCGCGCCTATCCGAAGAGTTGATCTTGTGGATGAACCCGCGCATGGGCTTCATTGATCTGGCTGATCGTTTCTGCACCGGATCGTCCATCATGCCGCAGAAAAAAAATCCCGATGTGCCTGAACTAGTGCGTGGCAAAACCGGGCGGGTAAATGGCAATCTGGTGGCATTGCTAACGCTGATGAAAGGCCAGCCGTTGGCCTACAACAAAGACAATCAAGAAGATAAAGAACCGTTGTTTGACACGGTGGACACACTCATTCAAACGCTACGCATCTACGCCGACATGATAAGCGGCATCATCGTTAAGCCGGAAGCCATGCGTAATGCGGCCTTGCAAGGTTATGCCACAGCCACTGATCTGGCCGACTACCTAGTGAAAAAAGGCATGCCGTTCCGCGACGCGCATGAGGCAGTGGCGCTGGCCGTACGCTTTGCCGAGCAGCGCCAATGTGATTTGAGTGATCTCAAGCTGGAAGAATTGCAAAAGTTTTCTCAACTCATTGCGCATGATATTTATGCCGTACTGACGCTGGAAGGTTCGCTGGCCAGCCGCAACCACATCGGCGGGACTGCGCCGCAGCAAGTGGAGGCGGCCATCGTGAGAGCGCGAAAATCACTCCAAAAATAATTGAAGCGGTGCACCAGCACCGGAGTGGTTGATACGTCAGAAATTGACGGGCTGGTTTACATTGAGAACGGTCACTCACTCAAGGTGGGTGATTTTGAGAATGTGCGGATTACCAGTTCAAATGAACACGATTTTCAGGCGAAAGTTGTATAGCCGTACGGCAGAGGGCATGCGGTTTCATTAGATGACGGGTTTCTTTTTGTTCGCGACTTCTGCCCACACATCCTTGGGTTTAGCAGAGATCGGGGCTTTCAGTTGCTTGTCGTAAATCAGACTCAGATTGAAAATTTCCATGGCAGCTTCCGGCGGGAAGCCTTTGCGCTTGCCGCCGCGCGTGTCCATCATCAGCTCGCTGAAATATTTTTCCATGGTTGGCATTTTCCACAGCTCCAGAATTCTGGTAAAGATATGCGGAAAATTTTTCTCTAGGATGTATGGATATTTATCAACAGCGCCGTTCAAAAGCAGCAGCATCTTTTCATTCACTACAGTATCTCCCCAAGTTGACGGTAGTGCATTAAATTTCAAATTACGTAAAAATGCAATTCAAACCGTTCGCTCAAACCGTTCGCTCTGTGGTGAAAAACTCCACCGCCTCAGCCTCTACTCTAGTCCGTTTCATAGGCGGCAGGCTTTGCCAGATACGCTTGCCATAACTTTTTCCTATTAAGCGCGGGTCGCAGATCATCAACACGCCGTGGTCGGATTCATCGCGGATTAATCTTCCTGCGCCTTGCTTGAGGTTGATCACTGCGCGTGGCAACTGATATTCCATGAAGGCATTACGCCCCTGTTTGCTGATCTGAGCGATGCGCGCAGCCAGCACCGGGTCATCCGGCGGGGCGAATGGCAGCTTGTCTATCACCACCAGTGACAGCGCTTCGCCGCGCACATCCACTCCTTCCCAGAACGACTGACTGCCTAGCAAGACTGCATTGCCATGCTCGCGAAAGCGAGTCAGCAATTCGTTGCGCGAACCTTCGCCTTGCAGCATCAACGGATAGTCCAGTTTTTTTCTTTCAAATTCTTCCTGCAAAATTTCATAAGCGCGCTGCATGGCGCGCAAGCTGGTGAACAGCAAAAATGCGCGCCCCTTACTGGCTTCAATCAAGGGTAACGTAGCCTGCACCACCGCTTCGGTATAGCCGAAGCTATTCGGCTCCGGCATGTTTTGCGGCACGTACAACAGCGCTTGTTGCAGATAATTAAATGGACTTTCCCAGTATGCAGTACGTGCATCGAGCAAGCCCATTTCAGATTGGTAATGCGAAAAATCCTGTTTCACCGCCAACGTAGCGGAGGTGAATATCCACGCGCGCGGATGACCGCTAATTTGCTTGGCGAAAATTTCCGCGATGGACAACGGCGTGGTGTTGAGTTGCACCGAGTGATGAAAGACTTCCAACCAGCGCACCATGTCGGCTTGGTCATTGCCCTGCCATTGTTTTATTTTATGCGCCAGCTCCTGACCACGCTGCCAACAATTCTCCAGACCTTCACTCCGCTCAGCCTGCGTTTCCAGCAACTTATTAAGCTGCAACAGCTTGTCGTTCAGCGTACTCAAGGCTTCGTTCCAACCCGATATTGTTGCAGTCGCGTCGGCGGACATGCGTCCTTCGTTCTGCTTGAATACCAGACGCAAGTCGCGCGCCGCTTTATCCAGCGCATCCGTGGCCTCAGGCAATGCGGCAAAGTCTTTAGCTGAAGTCGCTGCCTCCAAGCGCGTGTCACGCGCCAGATCGGTAATTTGCGAGGTAGAAATACTCTCGCCAAAAAACAGGCTGGCGGTTTCCGGTAATTGGTGCGCCTCATCGAAGATGACCGTGTTGCAGGTGGGTAACAGTTCCGCCACACCTTCGTCACGCAGCATCACATCGGCAAAAAACAAATGATGGTTCACCACCACCACATCGGCTTCCATGGCTTCCTTGCGCGCCTTGAGCACAAAACAGTCCTTATGGTTGGGGCATTCTTGCCCTAGGCAATTATCGCGCGTGGAAGTGACCTGCATCCAGATAGCCGCATTCTCCGGCACATCGGCCAGCCCGCTTTTGTCGCCGGACTGGGTCACCTTGGCATATTTCGTGATCTTGCCCAGATAGCGCACATCTTCGCGTGTGGCAAAGCGACCATCGGATTGCGTGCGTTGCAGATGATAGTGGCACAAATAATTTGAGCGCCCTTTGAGCAGCGCCACCGTAACCGGCACTTTTAGTGCATCACGCACCGTAGGCAAGTCGCGCTGGAACAACTGATCCTGTAAATTTTTCGTACCCGTGGAAATTATCACCTTACCGCCTGCCAGCAAGGCAGGCACAAGATAAGCAAAAGTCTTACCCGTGCCCGTGCCAGCTTCGGCGATGAGCAGGCTGTTGCCTTCAATCGCTTCTGCGATGGCTTGCGCCATTTCCACCTGTTGCGGACGCGCACGAAAACCATCAATGTGCGCGGCCAGCGCCCCTTCAGGGGAAAACAGTGAGGCGAGTTTATTAGAAGTGAGCAAGGTTTATATCCGTCGCACTATGGCTGCATCCACTTGAACGACACCAATCCCAGCACCGTCATGGCGATAGAGCCGCCTAGATGGGCGACGATGATGGCCACGCCCCAAGCATATTGACCACGCACGAGCAAGGTAACGGTTTCAGCGGAAAAAGTAGAGAAAGTGGTTAATCCACCGAGAAAACCAGTGATGATAAGCAAGCGCCATTCTGTTGATAGCCCTGGATTTTGCATGAAGTAGGCGATGGCAATTCCGATAAGATAGCCACCCACCAGATTTGCGGCCAATGTGCCGAGCGGTAATTCGACCAGAGCCGGGTTAAGCCACCCACCCAAACCCCAGCGTAGCCAAGCGCCTATAGCCGCGCCTAGGCCGACTGCAATAAATGAATACAAACTCATGCCTGCATTCTAACTTAGGGCGCGCACGATTGCGAAGCCGCCGCCCGGTGTCCTGAAATTTGTGGTCTGGCCTTGATACAAACGCGCGGCCATCAACTGCACCTGTCCGTCATACACATAACAGCGCACATCATACTTAAGCGCAGTTTCTGCGCCATCCACATTCAGTTTGATTTCACCCGGCGCAGCCAATTTTTGCGCGACATAATCAGAGTGCATGATTTCGTCGAACACACGGCGGGTTAATTTATCGCCGCGATAAGCGCCCTTGCTGCCGTAACTGTTTGCTGGCTTGAAGAACCATTGCTTGCGTTCTGTCCACCATTTCTCGGCATCTGCTGTGTGTACCATCCGCGTTTGTGGGATGTGTTGCAGGAGTGTTTCTATCATTGATAGTGGCACACCCGCAGCGTTCAACCACGCGACATCGGTAAGCAAGGTCAGCTTGCGTTTATCAGCATAACGCTGATAGTGCGCGGGATTGGGAGTCAGCACCACTTGTTGGTTTTCGTAGGCGGTTCGTATATGCGGATGCCGATGTAAATCGAAATCGGTGAGGCGGTTGTAGATCAGATCAACACGCTGACCGTTGTAATACAGCCCATCTGCACTAGCCTGCAACGCAGCAGGGTCTGCAATAAAAGCAGCCATACCCGCACGCTCGAACATTTTTTGCGCCAACAGAAATTCGGGGTAAAGATATTGCGATTCCGGTTGTTCGTCCACAATGGCAACCGTCTTGAGCAAGGCATCGCCGCGCTCCAACTGCCACTCGTGGCGGAACATGGCAAGAAAAATTTGTTCCAGATTTTCCTTGGCAACTATTGCACCCGGCAATGCAGCATCGCGCTGGCTATCGCGTAACAATGCGTTGAGAAAAGCCCCGCCTGCGTTGCTGTTGATTTCTATGAGATGCGCGCCTGCGGCATTCAGATGGAAGTCGTAGCCGTAGAACACGCCCAAGGCACACCCCCTCTCCCCTTGTGGATTAGAAGTGGCATTCATCCACCCCGGCAACCTCACCACCTGCTCCACCGCGCTAATCACTGCTTGCATCTGAGCAATCTGCGTGGAGGTGACAAACACCGGCACATCCGCAAAAAGATAGGGATGCCCAACCGTTATCGCTTGTTGAAACGCAGCGCCTTGTGCATGAATGGCGGCATCCAGCGCTGCATGATCCAGCCGGGCGTATTGCTCACCACTCACCTACAGCGCCTCAAAAATTCCCGCCGCCCCCATGCCCGTGCCGATACACATGGTGACCATGCCGTATTTTTGTTTGCGGCGGCGCAACCCGTGTAGCAGGGTAGCGGTGCGAATCGCACCGGTGGCACCGAGTGGATGGCCGAGCGCAATCGCCCCGCCCAATGGATTGACTTTGGCTGGATCGAGGCCAACATCCTGAATCACTGCCAGAGATTGCGCGGCGAACGCTTCGTTCAATTCTATCCAATCCAGTGCATTGAGCGACAGACCCACTTGGCGCAACACCAATGGAATCGCCTCTTTGGGGCCTATGCCCATAATTTCTGGCGGCACGCCGGCCACGCTAAAACCCAGAAATTTTGCGATTGGAGTCAAGTTGTAGCGCTTTAATGCGGCCTCACTGCACAGCAATATCGCACCCGCGCCGTCGGACATTTGCGAACTGTTGCCCGCAGTAACTGACCCTTTTTGCGCGAACACGGTTTTCAATTTAGCCAAGGCTTCGAGCGTGGTATCCGCGCGCGGCCCTTCGTCTTGGCGCACTGCTGTGGTGTGTTTGCTGATAGTGCGGCTCAATAAATCGGGTGCGTAGTTGTGGATAGGATAGGGCGTAATCTCATCTATGAATTCATCATTCGCGATGGCTTGCAAGGCGCGCTGATGGCTCTGCAAGGCGAACGCATCCTGCGCCTCGCGCGACACCTTCCAGCGCTGCGCCACTTTCTCTGCGGTCATCCCCATGCCAAACGCGATGGCAATATTTTCATCACGCGCAAAGACCGCCGGATTGACGGAGGGCTTATTGCCCGTCATCGGCACCATGCTCATGCTCTCCACCCCGGCAGCAATCATTACCTCGGCCTCACCGAGACGAATACGATCCGCCGCCAGCGCCACCGCTTGCAGGCCAGAGGAGCAAAAGCGATTAACCGTTAATCCCGGTACGGTATGTGGCAACCCGGCCAGCAACAAACTGATACGCGCTACGTTGATACCCTGCTCCGCCTCCGGCATGGCGCAGCCGACAATGACATCGCCTATGGCCGATAGATCAAGCGAGGGCGCTTCCGCCAGCACATTCTTCAGCACATGCGCCAACAGATCATCAGGGCGAGTGTTGCGGAACATGCCGCGCGGCGCTTTGCCAACGGGGGTACGGGTGGCAGCGACGATGTAGGCTTCTTGGATTTGCTTGGTCATTTTTAATTCTCCTTTACAGAATGTTGACTTATAGCTTGCTAAGCTTAACCTTCACTAGTTTTTTGCCGTCTTGCAAGCGCGCATCGGCAATAGCATTCAATTCCTCGTCTTCTATCTTACCTTCATTTTCTGAATCTTCATCCGCTACATTCTGCAAATAAAACTCGTGCAATTTGGCTTGCAACAGTGCCTTGTCCGGCAACTGCGTTTGATACTCTGCAATCAATGCCGGGGAGAGGCTGCGGCTCAGTGCATATTCCACCACCTCATCGTCCTTGCTTGCACACAGCAGCACACCGATAGCAGGTTGCTCGTGCGGTTTTTTCACATCTCGGTCGAGCGCTTCGAGATAAAAGCCCAGCTTGCCCAGATATTCCGGCTCAAAGCGCCCGACCTTTAACTCAATGGCGACCAGACAATTCAGACCACGATGGAAGAACAGCAGATCAAGTGCAAAGTCTCTACCACCCACTTGCAGCGGATATTCACTGCCTACAAAACAGAAATCCCGCCCCAGCTCGATCAAAAAATCCTTGAGCCGCTGCAATAAACCTTTGTGCAAATCCGCCTCGGCATGGCCTTGTGGCAGATCGAGAAATTCCACCATGTAGCTATCTTTGAATACGCCCAAAGCATCGGGATGCATTTGTGGCACCAGTGGTGACACTGTTACTGGATTGAGCACTGTGCGTTCGAATAAGGCGGTTTTAAACTGACGTTCCAATTCGCGGCTGCTCCATCTCTCACGAATGGCTAAACGCAGATAAAACTCTCGCTCCTCCGGCATTTTGCTCTGGTTAAGAATGATGAGATTATGCGTCCACGGCAATTGTGACAGCAGTGCTGACACTAATTGCTCATCGCGATAAGCCTGGTAAAACTGCCGCATCCGAAATAAATTACGCCCGGTAAAACCGCGCAACCCCGGCTGGGTACGCGCCAGATGTTCGGCCAGTTGCGCCACCACCCCGTCGCCCCATTCCGCCTGCTCTATCTTGCGGCTGATGAACTGCCCCACCTGCCAATACAGTTCGATCAACGCCGTATTCACCGCCTGCACTGCGCGCTGCCGCGCAGCATGGATCAGTTGCGTGATCTCGTTGAAATCGCCTTGTGGAATGAGTGGTGTCGTCATGTTGATTTACGAATAGCAAACTTCCTCAGGGCGCCTCTAAAAATTCAAAATCCTAAGCTAGGCAAGGCGCGAGAAAAATTTGAGCGCGCCGCATATGTTTGATATGTAAGCGTTAAAATTTTTGGAGCAACGCAGCATCGCGACGGAGTTTGGATTTTTAGAGGTGCCCCTCATTGTGTTGCACTAGCAAACCCATCTCAAAGTGGTTGAACGATTTCACAAA
>JANONO010000153.1:0-4505 GCA_031420875.1 Gallionellaceae bacterium
AGCGGGCAAGCTGCTGGATAACATGCTGGCGGCCATAAAATTGAAACGCGGCGTCAATGTTTACATCACCAACGTCGTCAAATGTCGGCCACCGGATAATCGCATTCCACATGCTGACGAAATCGCACAATGCTTGCCTTACCTAGCGCGACAAATTCAACTCATTCAACCCAGGTTGATTGTGGCGTTGGGCAAAACCGCCGCGACCACATTGCTGGAATGTGATGACACCATCGCTAATCTGCGCGGCAAGGTACACCACTATCAGGGTATTCCACTGGTGGTGACTTATCATCCCGCTTATTTGTTACACACTCAGCAGGAAAAGGCTCAAGCATGGCAGGATCTATGCCTGGCTTTAGCAACGATGGAAAAAATAATATTCTAAGGGGAGTTGGCATGTCGAAAATAATGAATAAATTAAGGGTGCTGGTGGTTGAGGACAAACAGGCTACCTCCGACACCATCAAAGCTTATCTCGAACGCATGGACATTCGAGAGCCGCTTATGGCGGCGAGCGGCCAAGCTGCCATCGAGCTATTCAAAAAAAATCGCCCGGACATTGTTTTGCTAGATGTCATGTTGCCCGATATTGATGGCTTTGAAGTAGCTAAACAAATAAGGGCGCTGGAGCAGGGCGGCGATTGGGCGGCGATTATTTTTCTGACCAATCAAGCTAAAGATGAAGATTTGGCGCGTGGCATCGAGGTGGGCGGCGATGACTATTTGATTAAGCCAGTCAGTGAAGTGGTGCTGAATTCCAAGGTCAGAGCCATGCGTAGGCTGGTTGAAATGCAGCGCATGCTGGTTGATGTGACGCATCAGATGGGTGCCGCCAACATGGAATTACAACGGCTATCCACGACCGACGGCTTAACCGGCATTGCCAATCGGCGCTTCTTTGATGAATCACTGCTGCGCGAATGGCGGCGCTGTACGCGCATGGGATCAGCCATGTCGCTGATAATGATAGACGTGGACCACTTCAAGTTATACAACGACACCTATGGCCATCAGGCCGGCGATGAATGTCTCAAGACCGTGGCTAAGCAAGCGGCGCTGAGCATTACCCGTGCGACCGATATGGCGGCGCGATATGGCGGCGAAGAGTTCGTGCTGATTCTGGGCGAAACGGATTTGAACGATGCCAAGTGGGTGGCCAATCTGGTGCGGCAACATATCAGCGATCTTAGGCTGCCGCATGAAGCATCGGAGTTTGAGCACGTCACCATCAGTTGCGGCGTTGTTTCGGTCAAGCCCAATGTCAAACTACCGCTTGAAACTTTTGTGCATTCTGCCGACCATGCTTTATATCTGGCTAAGAAGCAGGGACGTAACTGCGTGGTGAGTGGGGAGTATGGGCAGATTGGGTAAACCTAACCTCTCTAAGGTGTTGGGATTGATTGTTGAGCGCGTCTGGTCAAATGCGCGCTGCTAAAAAATGTATCTATAATTTCTGAAATTTCTGACGGTGCTTGTCATGCCTAAAGTTTTCATCAGCTACAGCCACAAAGACGAAAATTGGAAAAATCGTCTGCAAACACAGCTCGCAGTGTTGGAAAACCAAGGCTCTCATTGGACGTTTATTGCTTTATCGCTTATCCTGCAATCACCAAAACATTTTCTTCCATTGTGAATATAAGTCCCCAACTTCCGCAGGATCTTACGCGTCGCCTTCGTCTTCTGGATGTGTTGGATCGAATTACCCAAGTCAGTCTTGCCGGTGAGTGCATGGAAGACGTTATGCGCGGCGTGCTGGATTTGGTACTGGAAGTTTTTAATGCGGATCGAGCTTGGTTTTTGTACCCATGCGATCCCAATGCGCCATTCTGGGGTGTTCCCATGGAGCGCTCGCGCCCGGAATGGCCGGGGCTATACGCGCTGGGTGTGGATATTCCGATGAACCCTGAGCTTTCCGATATATTAAGCGAATTGCTCAGGACTAGTGGCGCGATCCAGTATGGCCCTCATGCCGATCATTCCCTGCCTCAGATCGTTGTTGAGCAATTTTTTGTCAAATCTGCAATGCAGGTTGCGCTACGGCCAAAAATCGGAAATGCATGGGTGTTTGGCCTGCACCATTGCACCAGCGAAGTGATGCATGATGAGCAAGATTTGCATCTCTTTAAGGCTGTCGCGCAACGTATTTCAGATTCCTTGAGCAGCCTGATTTCAATCAGGCTGCTGCGCGAAAGCGAAGAAAAATACCGCCGAATTATCGAGACTACGCAGGAAGGATTCGGCGAAATAGGCGCGACCGGTCGGATCGTCTCTGCCAACAAACGCTGCGCGGAGATGTTCAAGTACACCCCCGACGAATTTATCGGCCTTCATCTGGTTGAAGATATGACTTTTCCGACAGACCGAGAGAATCTGCTGGAGCAGATGGGTCGGCGAGAACGTGGCGAGGCAAGCGTCTTTGAGCAACGCCTCCGCGCAAAAGATGGTGAAGCGCTATGGATACTTGTCTCCGGCACACCAATCAAGAACGAGTTCGGGAACTTCTGTGGTTCCTTCGCCATGATGACGGACATCACCGAACGCAAACAAGCTGAGCAGCAGCTTCAAATCGCCGCTATTGCCTTTGAGGCGCAGGAAGGTATTCTAATCACTGACGCTCATGGCGTGATCCTGCGGGTGAATTGTGCCTTTGCCAGCATCACTGGTTACACCGCTGCAGAGGTGATAGGCAAGAGCCCGCGCATACTCATCTCCGACCGTCATGATGACGAATTCTATGCGGCCATATGGAGAAATATCCAGTTAACAGGCGGCTGGGATGGTGAAATCTGGAATCGGCGCAAGAACGGCGAAATTTATCCAGAGCGCCTCACCATTACTGCCGTGCAAGACACAAACAGTATCGTCACTCATTACGTTGCCACTATCACCGATTTCACCATGAGCCGAGAGGTGGCTGATGAGATCAAGCACTTAGCGTTTTATGACTCGCTCACGCAACAGCCCAACCGGCGGCTGTTACTGGACAGGCTTAAGCAAGCATTAGCTTCCAGCGCACGCAATGGCCGACTAGGTGCATTGCTGTTTATTGACCTAGATCATTTCAAGACTCTCAACGACACACTCGGCCATCACATGGGTGATTTGCTGCTGCAACAGGTGGCGCAACGCCTGACCACCTGCGTGCGTGAAGGGGACACCGTGGCTCGTCTGGGCGGTGACGAATTCGTGGCCATGCTGGAAGACCTGAGCGCACACGCACTGGAAGCAGCGGCGCAAACGGAAGAAATCGGCGAAAAAATTCTCGCCACGCTCAGCCGGACTTATCAGATCACTGCACATGAATATCACAGCAGCGCCAGCATCGGTGTCACTTTGTTTGTCGGCCATGAACAAACGATAGAGGAGTTGCTAAAACAAGCTGACATCGCCATGTATCAGGCTAAGAAGGCGGGGCGCAATACCCTGCGCTTTTTTGATCCAAAAATGCAGGATGCCGTTAACGCCGATGCCGCTCTTGAGGGCGAATTACGCAAAGCTCTAGAGAACCAGCAATTCCTTTTGTATTACCAAATTCAAGTTGACAGCGCGCGTCGCCCCTTGGGCGCAGAGGCCTTGATCCGCTGGTTGCATCCCGAGCACGGCTTGGCTTTACCAGCCCAATTCATTCCGCTGGCTGAAGAAACCGGGCTGATACTATCTATTGGACAATGGGTGTTGGAAACAGCGTGTGCCCAACTCAAAACATGGCAGGACAATGAGCGAACCAACGGGCTGGTGTTGGCGGTAAACGTCAGCGCCAAGCAGTTCCGCCAGCCGGATTTCGTGGCGCAAGTGCGGGAGGTCGTGCATCACCATGCCATCAATCCGATGCTGCTCAAGCTGGAAATAACCGAAAGCCTGTTGTTGGGAAAAGTTGATGATACGATTGCCACCATGAACGCATTAAATGAAATCGGCGTCCAGTTTTCGTTGGACGATTTCGGCACTGGCTATTCATCCTTGCAATATCTCAGACAACTGCCGCTGGATCAGTTGAAGATTGATCAGTCGTTCATCTGCGATATAGCCACCAATGTTCACGATGAAACGATAGTACACACCATCATTGCCATGGCGAAAAGTCTGGGACTGGATGTTATTGCCGAAGGGGTAGAGACAGAACAGCAGCAACAATACCTGTTCAATAACGGCTGCACCCGCTACCAAGGGCATCTGTTTGGCCAGCCGCAACCGATAGCGCAGTTTGAAGCAGCATTGAGCGCCTTTGAAGATGTAGAAAGTCTAGGTAGCTGAAAATTAGTCGGTCGTGTCCAAGTGATATTAAGGGCATCTCTAAAAATTCATATTTCGTCGCTCCCGCCCCCGATTCAAGCCTTCGAGATATTGTCGCTCACTTTGACAAACGCTATGTGAGCAGTGCCGTTTATCGCGAACTGAAAAAGCTGGTGGAAGGCGGGCAAGTTAAAGAGTTGATGGGCGTGGTGAGTGCCGAAGTTAGCGAGGTGCCAAATGGTGCGAATTAGTGCTAAACACCTATCCGC
>JANONO010000154.1:0-8719 GCA_031420875.1 Gallionellaceae bacterium
CTGCAAAATTATGAATCACTGGCGGTGCAAGTGGAAAACACCCGCCTCACTATGGAAGGGCTGGCGCTGACCGGCGCTTGGGTGGATGCCGAGCAGGGCTTGCTTTCTACCATCGTGCTGAAAATGGGTGGCTCGTCGCAATTGTGCCAAAAGCTCAAGCCCGGCGAGCCGGTGGTGCTCATGGGGCCGACTGGTGAGCCGACTGAAATTGCAGCGGGCGAGGTGGTGATGCTGGTCGGCGGCGGCTTGGGTAACGCTGTTTTGTTCTCTATCGGCAAAGCCTTCCGCAATGCTGGCTCCAAGGTGCTTTATTTCGCTGGCTATAAAAAACTGATAGATCGCTACAAAATAGAAGACATTGAAGCGGCGGCTGATACGGTGATCTGGTGTTGCGACGAAGCGCCGGGATTCACGCCGCGCCGCGCTCAGGATCGCAGCTTTACCGGCAATATCGTACAGGCGATTAAAGCCTATGCCAGTGGCGAATTGGGCAAGCCGGAAATGCTTGTGAATGATGTTGATCGCATCATCGCCATCGGTTCGGATCGCATGATGGCAGCGGTTGCCGCTGCCCGGCACAATGAGTTGAAGGCATATATGAAGCCTTGCCATCACGCTTTGGGTTCTATCAATTCGCCCATGCAGTGCATGATGAAAGAAATCTGCGGCCAGTGTATTCAACAGCACATAGACCCGGTGAGCGGGAAAAGCACTTACGTGTTTTCCTGTTTCAATCAGGATCAGCAACTCGACCAAGTAGATTTTTCCGGTTTGAATTCACGCCTGAAACAAAATACCGTGCAGGAAAAACTCACGGCGCAGTGGATAGAGCGCTGTCTCGCCAAGGATAAAGTCGTATAATCGCAAATATTATTGTGTCCGGTGCGGCTGGGTTATATTGAAATCCAGCTCGGTTGGGTTATATTGAAATACAGTGCTGCTGGGTTATATTGAAATAAAGGGAGATTCCATGCGTATAGCTATTCCTGCGGAAACGCGCGCAGGTGAAACTCGTGTTGCGGCGACACCGGAGACGGTGAAAAAAATGCTGGCAGCAGGTCATGTCGTCATGGTGCAACAAGGTGCGGGGGCGGGCGCGAGCATTTCTGATGCGGATTATCAGGTAGCCGGCGCTACCTTGGTCAGCGCAGCCGATTTGTACGCACAGGCTGAGATCATACTCAAGGTCAGAGCGCCGACCACGGATGAGCTGGCTAAAATCGCTGCTAATAAAGTGCTGATTGGACTCTTGTCACCGTATCAGGCTGACCTGGTGGCGGCCTACGCCAAACAAGGCATTACTGCTTTCGCCATGGAAAAACTGCCGCGCACTTCACGCGCACAAGCGATGGACGTATTGTCCTCGCAAGCCAATATTGCCGGTTACAAGGCGGTGTTGGTGGCAGCTAATTTATACAAGCGCTTCATGCCGATGTTGATGACCGCAGCGGGCACAGTGAAAGCCGCGCGCGTGGTGATTTTGGGCGTGGGCGTGGCGGGTTTGCAGGCGATAGCGACTGCCAAGCGCATGGGTGCAGTGATCGAAGCATCCGACGTGCGTCCGGCAGTGAAAGAGCAAGTGGAATCATTGGGCGCGAAATTTATTGATGTGCCTTATGAAACTGATGAAGAGCGCGAAGCGGCGCAAGGCGTGGGCGGCTATGCGCGTCCGATGCCAGCTAGTTGGATGGAGCGTCAGAAAGTTGAAGTGGCCAAGCGCGTGGCGCAGGCTGATATAGTCATTACCACTGCGCTGATTCCGGGAAGAGCAGCGCCGGTGCTGGTGACGGAAGATATGGTGAAATCCATGAAACCCGGTTCGGTGATTGTGGATATGGCGGTCGAGGCCGGTGGCAATTGTCCTTTGACTGAGTTAGGCAAGAACGTGGTCAAGCATGGCGTGACATTGGTGGGCGAAGATAATTTGCCTGCACTGGTAGCAACCGATGCCAGCGCCTTGTATGCGCGCAACCTGCTCAACTTTCTTAATTTGTTATGTGATCCCAAGAGCGGCGGCAAGATGAATATCAACCGCGAGGATGACATTATTGCCGGATCGTTGCTGTGTATTGATGGGGCGGTGGTCAGTAAATAAACCACCCCAGCACTGCGTGCCACCCCTCCTTGAAAATAAGGAGGGGAAAAAAGAAAAAAATCCCCTCATTTTTCAGGAGGGGAGGGAGCGAAGCGGAAGGGGTGGTAATTCACTCATTAAATCCGCTGAAAAAATAATTTTGCAAGGAGCAGTTCATGAATGTAGTTGATCCCTTCATCATTAACCTGACCGTATTCGTGCTGGCCGTAGTTGTTGGCTACCACGTCGTATGGAATGTCACCCCCGCGCTGCATACGCCGCTAATGGCGGTGACCAACGCCATCTCTGGCATTATCATCGTCGGCGCGATGCTGGCAGCCGGCCCGGAAACATTGGACGCAGGCACGGCGCTTGGTTTTGTGGCGGTGACGCTGGCGGCGGTCAATGTGTTCGGTGGCTTTTTGGTCACGCAGCGTATGTTGGATATGTTCAAGAAAAAAAGTAAGAAATAAGGAAAATTATGTCGGCAAATTCTGTTGCACTCGCCTATTTAGTCGCTGCCATTCTGTTCATTCTGGCGCTCAAAGGTTTAAGCTCGCCAATCACCGCGCGGCGCGGCAATATGTTTGGCATGGTGGGCATGGCGATTGCCGTGCTGACTACGCTTACTGTCACCCATAACGTCGTTTACATCCTACTGGCGATTGCGATCGGTGGTGCAATCGGCGCAGTGGTGGCGCGGCGCATACAGATGACGGCGATGCCGGAACTGGTGGCGGCGATGCACTCGTTGGTGGGGTTGGCAGCGGTGCTGATCGCCATATCTGCGTTCAATAATCCGGTGGCCTACGGCATAGCGCAAATCGGCGAGGCGCTTAATGTCAGTAACCGCATTGAGCTCTTCATCGGCACCTTTGTCGGCGCGATTACCTTCACCGGTTCCATCATCGCCTTTGGCAAATTGTCCGGCAAGCTGGGCAGCAAGCCACTACGTTTTGCTGGGCAACACTGGGTCAACCTAGCGCTCGGTTTAGTGATGATAGGTTTCGGCATTGCTTTCTGCATGACGCCAAGCTGGACACCTTTCCTGATTATGACCGCCATCGCGTTGTTGCTGGGCGTGTTGCTGATTATGCCGATTGGGGGCGCGGATATGCCGGTGGTGGTATCCATGCTCAACTCCTATTCTGGTTGGGCGGCGGCAGGCATAGGCTTTACGCTTAATAACAACATGCTGATTATTGCTGGTTCGTTGGTGGGTAGTTCAGGCGCGATTCTTTCGTACATCATGTGCAAGGCCATGAACCGCGGATTTTTAAGTGTGATATTGGGTGGCTTTGGCGGCGGCGAAGGCGCGCTGGCTGATGCGGGTGATGGCGTGCAAAAAACACATCGTAGCGGCAGCGCAGATGATGCCGCATTTATGATGGGCAATGCTGACAGCGTCATTATTGTGCCGGGCTATGGCTTGGCCGTGGCGCGCGCGCAACATGCGATCAATGAAATGTCCAATTTGCTTACTGCAAAAGGGATACGTGTGCGCTATGCCATTCATCCTGTGGCCGGGCGTATGCCGGGGCATATGAACGTGCTGCTGGCCGAGGCCGAAGTGCCGTACGAACAAGTGGTGGAGATGGATGAGATCAACAACGAATTTGCTGATACCGATGTGGTGCTAGTGATCGGCGCTAACGACGTGGTCAACCCCGCAGCCAAGACCGATCCGCAAAGCCCGATTTTCGGTATGCCCATACTCGAAGCGCACAAGGCGCGCACGATATTGGTGGTCAAACGCAGCATGGCCGCCGGTTACGCTGGCTTGGACAACGATTTATTCTATCTGGATAAAACCATGATGGTGTTCGGCGATGCCAAAAAAGTGGTCGAGGATGTGATTAAGGCGTTGCAACACTAGTGGGCGCCTCTAAAAATTCAAAATCCTAAGCGAGACAAGGCGCGAGCAAAAAATTGCGACGCCGCATATGGATGATATGTAAGGAGTAATTTTTTGTGAGCAACACAGTATCGCAACGGAGTTTGGATTTTTAGAGGTGGCCTAGTAGCCCAGCCTCTTCGCAGCACCACAGCATGTAAGGAAACATAGTTTTAACCGCTATTCCTTAATCCCGCTGCAATACCATTGATTGTTATTTGCAGCGCGCGCCGCAGCTTCTCATCACTTTCACCCGCCCGGGTTCGTTCCAGCAGCATCAGTTGTAAGTGGTTGAGCGGGTCAATGTAGGGCATGCGTGTCGCTAGGCTGCGCGCCATGGTCGGGTTGTCGGCCAACAAGGTGGTGCTATCGGAAATTTGCATGAGGCATTGGGTGGTGCAATTCCACTCGGTTTCGATCATGCCGAAAATATTTCGGCGGATTTTCTCATCGGCTACCAGTTCGGCATAGCGTGAGGCGATGCCCATGTCGGTCTTGGCTAGCACCATGTCCATGTTGGAAAGCAGGCCACGGAAAAATGCCCAGTTGTTATACATGGATTGCAGTTGCTTGAGACCGGACTCGCCTTCGCGTTCCAAGAACTGAGTAATGGCGCTGCCAAAACCATACCAACCCGGCAGAATTACGCGACTGATGCTCCAACTAAATACCCAGGGAATAGCGCGCAGGTCTTCGATTTTATCAGTTGCCTTGCGCGCTGAAGGGCGGCTGCCTATGTTGAGTTGGGCAATTTCGCGTAGCGGTGTGGCAGCAAAAAAATAATCGGTGAAGCCGGGCGTTTCATACACCAGTTTGCGGTAGGCGCTGAAGGCATCCTGACTCAGTGCTTCCATGATGCGATGAAATTCCGGGCTGGTGCTGTCGTCTCCGTGATGATGCAGCAATGTCGCTTCCATGGTGGCGGCGATCAGTGTTTCAAGATTGCGGCGACCGATTTCTGGATTGGAATATTTGCTAGCGATGACCTCGCCCTGCTCGGTAATGCGTATTTGACCGTTTACACTGCCCGGCGGTTGTGCACGAATTGCCTCATAGCTGGGGCCGCCGCCGCGACCCACCGTGCCGCCGCGACCGTGAAACAGGCGCAGCTCGATGCCGTGCTTGGCAAATACCTGCACTAGGTCAATCTCTGCTTTGTATAGCTCCCAGTTGGCGGTGAGGTAGCCGCCATCTTTGTTGCTGTCGGAATAGCCCAGCATGACTTCTTGCGTGTTGTCGCGGCTTTTTAATAGCTGGCGATAATAGGGCAGCGAGAACAGCTTATCCATGATTAAGCCACAGCCGCGCAAGTCGGTGATGGTCTCAAACAGCGGGATGATGTTGATGTGCAGTGCGGGTTTTTCGCCTGCATCCAGCAAGCCGAACTGCTGCACCATGAGTGCCACTTCCAGCAGATCACTAACATCTCTGGTCATGGAAATAATGTAATTAGGCAATGCCGCACGACCAAATTGTGTATGAATGTTGGCGGCAGCCTGCATGATGTTTAGTTCGCTTTGTGCGGTAGCGGAGAATGCGCTCAGCTCAGCAGCGAGCGGCTTGCCTTGGTGCAGTGCGGTCAGCAGCGCATTGCACCGTGCTGACTCATCCATTAATTCGTAGCCAGTGATGCCTGCTACGGCCAGCAACTCACTGACCACTTGTTCATGCACATCGCTGTGCTGACGCATGTCCAGCGGTGCCAGATTGAAGCCGAACACATCTGCGGCGCGACGCAGGTTGGCGATGCGGCCATTGGCCAAGTAGTAAGCGTGATGATGCTTGAGTGAATTGATTAGAATGTCAAGGTCGGCGATGAAGGCTCGTGCATCGGGATAAGGCCGCGCGCTTTTATCCACTTGGCGCAAATGTTCCACGCGGTGGCAGAGCTTTGCGGCAGTGGCAACCAGACGCGAATAAATGGCAATCAGCGCGCGACGATAGGGCTCGTCATCACGACCCGGAGATTTGTCTGGGGAGTTGGCGGCAAATTCCTTAAGCTCGTCACTGATGTTGACTAGGCGCGAGGACAGACTCAGGCGTATGCCCAGCAGATTGGTTTCCGCCAGATAGTATTCCAGTGCTATCGCAGAATGGCGCGTAGCCGCATCACGCATGACCTCAGCGGTGACAAATGGGTTGCCATCGCGGTCGCCCCCGATCCAGCTACCCACGCGCAGGAAAGGCTTGATGCTGAAAGTCTGGCCATAGGATTTTTCAAGTTGTCTTTCTAGCTCGACATAAAGACCGGGAATTTCGGTGAGGAAGGTGTGGCCATAAAAGGTCAAACCATTTTTTATTTCATCCTCTACTTTGAGCTTGGAATAACGCAACATGCGCGTGTCCCACAGAATCAGCACGAAACGATGGAGCGCCTCTTCGTTGTCGGCCAGTTCTTCCGGCGTCATGTCCAAGCGATCACGATTGGATAACAGGCTGGAAATAATCAGTTGGCAATCCAGAATACTTTTGCGCTGAACCTCTGTGGGGTGGGCAGTGAGCACCGGGGAAATGAGCGCGGTATCAAAGAATGCTTGTACTGTTTTTGCGCTGACTTTCTTTTCCTGCAAGCGTTCCAGCGCCAGCAATATGCTGCCTTCTTGTGGTTTTGAACCGGCTTGCAGATGGGCGCGGCGGCGGCGGTTGTGATGCAGGTCTTCAGCTATATTGGACAGCTGCGAGAAAAAGCTGAAGGCACGCACCACAGACAGTGTGTCTATGGGCGATAAATCATTCAGCAGTCTTTCCAGCTCATTGCGGTCGGCGCTGTTGTGAGTCTTACGAAAACGTACCGCACACTTGCGTACGTTTTCGACCAGATTGAACGCGGCTTCGCCTTCTTGTTCGCGCAGCGTGTCGCCGAGAATACGACCGAGCAGGCGGATGTCATCACGGAGCGGTACGTCTTTGCTGGAAATGTCGGTAGGCAGGCCAAGTAAGTTCATTGTATTCATTTTATGTTCAATGGCATAACGCGCGCGCAACAGGCTCATGTTAGAATGCGCGACAACGGATTTACAACAAATATTCCCAGGAAAACCAATGGAAAAACCAATGGATCGGACACAACAGGCGAAAACTGCCCCCGCAAAACTCGTCATCGCATCGCGTGAAAGCGCGTTGGCAATGTGGCAAGCAGAATATATACGCGATCGGCTGCGCGCATTATACCCACAAACCCAGGTCAGTATATTGGGCATGACCACGCAAGGAGACCAAATTCTGGATGTCACCTTGTCCAAAATCGGTGGTAAAGGTTTGTTCGTCAAAGAACTGGAAACCGCGCTGGAAAATGGTAGCGCCGACATTGCCGTGCATTCGCTGAAGGACGTGCCCATGCACCTGCCTGAAGGCTTTATGTTGGCCTGCATCGGCGAGCGCGAAGATCCGCGCGATGCGTTTGTGTCCAACAACCATGCCAATCTGGAAGCGTTGCCCGCAGGCAGCGTGGTTGGTACTTCCAGCTTGCGCCGCGAAAGCCAGTTGCGCGCACGTTTCCCCCACCTGAAAATTGAGCCCTTGCGCGGTAATGTGCAAACTCGTTTGCGTAAGCTGGACGAAGGAAAATATGCTGCCATCATCTTAGCCGCTGCGGGTTTAAAACGTCTGGGTCTAGGTGACCGTATTCGTGATTTGATAGCCACCGAAAAAAGTCTGCCAGCAGTGGGGCAGGGTGCTTTGGGTATTGAATGCCTGAGCAGCCGCGCCGATCTGAAAGCGCTGTTGGCACCTTTACACCACCCCGATACTGCCGCGTGTGTGCTGGCGGAACGCGCTCTGAGCCGGGCATTGGCGGGCAGTTGCCAAGTGCCGCTAGGCGGCTTTGCCGAGGTGGAGGGCAACAGCTTGCGTCTGCGCGGCTTCGTCGCCAGCCCGGATGGCAAACAGATGGCGCGCGCCGAACAGCGCGGCTCAACTGCCGATCCTGAAGCCTTGGGCAATGCCGTGGCACAAGCCCTACGCGCGCAAGGTGCAGACGAAATTCTTGCTGCTTTGAATGACTGAGCAACCGCTTGCTGGATTAAACATCGTAGTAACCCGCCCGCGCGAGCAGGCGGTATCCTTGGCGCAACGCATCGAACAACAGGGCGGCAATGCCGTTCTGTTTCCCTTGTTGGAAATCAGCCCGGTTGCTGATGCAAAACCTTTGCGTACCCTCATTGCGCGCCTGCCAGAATTCAACCTCGCCATTTTCATCAGCCCTAATGCCGTGCGCTACGGCATGGAAGCAATTCTCGCGTCCCTCTCCCCCAGCCCCTCTGATGTAACCCCTAGCCATTCGACTAGGCCGTTAAACAACAACGGCCAAGTCGCTGGTTATCCCGCAAGCGGGAGAGGGGTGCGCGACAGCGCGGGAGAGGGTGGGCTTTTAGCCTTACCCGCAAACCTAAAAATTGCCACAGTCGGGCAAGGCAGCGCCAGAGCCTTGCGCGATCTGGGTGTGGAAAAAATTATTGCGCCGCAGGATCGTTTTGACAGCGAAGCATTATTGGCACTGCCTGAGTTGCAGCAAGTTTCGGGCTGGCGCGTGATCATTTTTCGCGGCGATGGCGGGCGTGAATTATTAGGCGACTCACTCAAGGCGTGTGGTGCATTAGTGGAATATGCGGCCTGCTACCAGCGCAGCAAGCCGCAGCAGAGTGTTGCAGTGTTACTTGCTGCCACCCCTAATGCCAATACTGAGACCAGTAGCGAAGCGCTCGCTTATAAGTGGGAAATGTTCGATAGCGCAGCGCGAGAATCCCTGTGCG
>JANONO010000155.1:0-2220 GCA_031420875.1 Gallionellaceae bacterium
GGGTAATTTTTCGGCGCGAATATCACCGCTATTGCCGAGATTGCTGCCGCCATAAAAATGTGAATCACTGTTAAATATTTTTCGATACGTGCCATTAAATGGCAGGCCGATGCGATAACGGCTGCGCGGCACGGGGGTGAAATTAAATACTGCGATCACCATTTCACCATTGCGACCATGGCGCATAAACGAAAGCAAAGAATTCTCGGCATCCTGACAGTCTATCCAAGAAAATCCGCTCTGCTCGAAATCCTGTTCATGCAGCGCCGGGTGCTCACGATACAGATGGTTCAAGTCGCGCACCAAGCATTGTATTCCGTAATGCGGCTCTAGTCCAAGCTGCCCCCACTCTAGCTCCCAAGCGGATTGCCATTCACGTCCCTGAGCAAATTCATTGCCCATAAAATTGAGTTTCTTGCCCGGACTGGCCATCTGATAAGCCAACAGCAAACGCAGGTTGGCAAATTTCTGCCAAGCATCGCCCGGCATTTTGGAAAGCAGAGAGCCCTTGCCATGCACCACTTCATCATGCGAGAACGGCAGCGTGAAGTTTTCGGTATAAGCGTATAGCTGGCTGAAAGTAAGCTGGTTGAGATAGTAGCGGCGGTGGATCGGGTCATGCCGCATGAAGCTGAGGGTGTCATTCATCCAGCCCATATTCCATTTCATGGAAAACCCCAGTCCGCCCAAATACACCGGACGCGATACCGCAGGCCAAGAGGTAGATTCTTCGGCCATCGTGAGCGCGCCGGGGAACACCTCATGCACCATGATATTGAGCGCTTGAAGAAAGGCGATCGCTTCCAGATTTTCCCGCCCGCCGAATTTGTTGGGCAGCCACTCGCCTTCCTTGCGCGAATAATCGAGGTAGAGCATGGAAGCCACGGCATCCACGCGCAAGCCGTCGAAATGAAATTGCGACAGCCAATAATGCGCGCTGGACAGCAGAAAACTTTTGACCTCATTGCGGCCATAGTTAAAAATGTGTGTGCCCCAGTCCTGATGGAAGCCGAGACGCGGATCTTCGTGCTCGTACAAGGCCGTGCCATCAAAACGCGCCAGAGCAAACGCATCCTGCGGAAAATGCGCGGGCACCCAATCGAGCAACACACCTATGCCAGCCTGATGACAACTGTCCACAAAAAAGCACAAATCATCCGGCGAGCCGAAGCGACTGGTCGCGGCAAAATAGCCGGTGGCTTGATAGCCCCACGATTCATCTAGCGGATGCTCCGATACCGGCATCAATTCAACATGGGTGTAGCCCATCTCTTTAACGTAGGGAATTAAATGTTCAGCCAACTGACGATAAGTATAAAAACTGCCATTTGGATGGCGCTTCCACGAGCCGACGTGAATTTCGTAAATATTCAGTGGCGCATGTAGCCAGTCCCAGTTGCGCCGTTGAATCATCCAAGCCGTATCCTGCCAGGTGTGGCCGATGGTTAATGCAGCGCGCGCGGCGGTGCTGGGACGTAGCTCAAAGGCATGGGCATAAGGGTCAGTTTTAACCAGCAACGTACCATCGCGACTGCGGATTTCAAATTTATATAATGCACCCAGCACAATGTCCGGCAGGAATAATTCCCACACGCCGCTAGAACCATGCACCGTCATCGGATGGATGCGCCCATCCCAGCGATTGAATTCGCCCACCACGCTGACCCGTTCGGCATTGGGTGCCCACACCGCAAAGCGTACTCCGGCGATGCCGTCAATATGCGTGGCATGTGAACCCAGCACACAATAGCCTTGATGCAGCTTGCCCTCGTTGAATAAATGCAGATCGAAGCTGGAAATTTGCGGCGCGAATGCGTAAGGGTCATGCGCCTTACGCTCTACTCCATCTTCATGGATACGCAAAGTATAGGGGTGTGGCGGCAGACTAGCGCTATGCCATTCAAACAAACCATCTTTGTGAACACGCTGCAATGCCTCGTTGCCCTGTGCCGTTTCAATAAAAATCTTGCTGGCATAAGGGTTAAATACTCGCACCACATAGTGTTCTTTTTCCTGGTGCGGCCCCAGAAAGCTGGCCGGATCATGCAAGCGTCCTTGCAGCAGCATAGCGGCGCGGGGATCAGGTTTGGTGCGGGCAAGAGTGGTCATGGCTGGTGGATTATAACTACTTTCTTAGTGGCAATACTTAATCCCAGATAATCCATTAGGCACAATTCAGTGTGAATTCATAGTATCCGTTCGTCCTGAGCTTGTCGAAGG
>JANONO010000156.1:0-2192 GCA_031420875.1 Gallionellaceae bacterium
GCCTCGAGCTATGCCGAGCTGGTGGAGGATATCGCATTGCGCGAACGGATCTTCGGCGCGATCAACAGCGAATGGGAAAGCACCGTGGCCATGCTGTTCGCGGTAACCGGCAACACCACGCTGTTGCAAGACAACCCCGCGTTCGCGCGCAGCCTGCTGACCCGCACACCCTACATCGACCCGCTCAACCACTTGCAAGTCGCACTGCTTGAACGCCATCGCGCCGGGGACAACAACGAACTGGTAAAACGCGCAATCCACCTCACCATCAACGGCATCGCCACCGGGTTACGCAACAGCGGATAACAAGAATCAATTGCGGATCAATCGAGTCCGACCCTGTTGATTCGCTGGAAAACCGCAAGCACGGTTTGGTGAGGGATGGCAGGTGAGTGCTTGCTCTCTACTCTACCCATTGATTTCAGAGATTAATGTGTTTCTAAATTTTTCATAAAACGAAACGACCTAAATGGGCGGATGTAAGTGATGGATACTTCTTATAGCCCTAATCTCAACGATGACACCAAAGTTTCTAAGGTTCTGCGTCGCAGCGTCGCGACGTATATCGCTTTAATTGGTGTTTTCCTACTTGCTGTTGTGGTGGCATATTTTGTGGTTGCGGATGCCGTCAATAAAACCATCGAAAGCCAAGCGGTAACCGTAGCCGAAATCGTTGCGTCCCATGCGACCTCCGCGCGTTCGGTTTATGCCTTCAACGTTGCGGAAAAACTCAAGCACGACGGCTTTGGGCCCCATGTCAATTACGGTCAGATGCCGGGCTACGTGCCGATCCCGGCAGAGTTTTTAAAAATGATTGGCGAGGCATCCGCCGCAAACACAGCTGACTTGTTTCATTACAAACCAGTTAGCAAATGGAATCTTGAGCCCAGCCAGGGTATCAACGATGATTTTTTGCATTGGGCATGGCCGCAGCTTGAGAAGCAGGATCTGCCCAATCCTGCCGGCCCCATTTCCTGGAAGCCCGTGTGGCGGTTCGATCTGGTTGATGGAGAAAAAGTTCTGCATTATTTGGCTGCGGATGCGGCATCACAAATGTCTTGCGTGGCATGCCACAACGCGTATGAAGCTAAACCGGAAATCATCGCACGCCGCAAAGCCAGCGGAAACGCGCCTGGTAAACAATGGCAGTTGCATCAATTGATGGGGGCTTTAGCGGTCACCATACCGCTCGACAAAGTTGAGAAAGTGGCATCTATACAAAAACAAACCACAACCCTATTAATTTTTGTCATTTTACTAACCAGCTTCCTAGTGATGATCTGGTTCAACAGTCGGCTACAAAATCAGCAGCGAAGTTTAAGCAACTTATCCTGGCAGGCGACGCATGACCCTCTAACAAAATTTCTCAATCGTCGCGGTTTTGACGTTGAGATTAAGCGTTTTTTTGAAATTGCTAAAACTACAAATACTCAGCATGTCGTATTGATTATTGATATTGATAATTTTAAGGGTATCAACGATACCTATGGCCATAGTGCCGGTGATGAGCTACTCAAGCAGCTAGGCGTCAACTTGCCTGCTCTAGTTCACACTGATGATGTGATAGCCCGACTGGGAGGGGATGAATTTGCCTTGCTGTTGAGAGATTGTAATGAGGAAGAGGGGAGGACGATTGCAGAGAATATACGCCAAAAAATATTTGGCTCGGGAATTGAATTTGATGGGAAGCACATCCCTGCAACCGCTAGTATTGGCGCAGCTGTGATGAGCAGCGCGAATGCCAGTACGCGCGAAGTTTTGACCGATGCTGATATCGCCTGCTATATCTCAAAGCGTGGCGGGAGAAATCAGGTGCATGTTTATCACCAAAATGACAGCAAACTCAGCGAATAATTCATCGCCAGAACGAACGTTCACGCAATCAACAGGGTCAGACCCTCACGGCACTCGGTTAAGTAATCTCTCAGAATCAATGGGGTCTGGAATCAAAATCAACAAATCAATTGAGTCTGAATCTATTGATTTTGTTGTGTTTAACTGAATAGCATTTTTTAGGCTGAATTCACACCAACGCATTGCGCGATTAATTTAAGGGGATTTTTTGGGGTGTTGAAGACGCTTAAATCTTGGAACAGAAATCGCATTTTGCGGCGCAATGCTTTGCCGGAAGTGGCGTGGCGCAAGGTGGTTTCAGCTTTGCCCTTGCTGCGGGGGCTGGCGGATGAGGAACT
>JANONO010000157.1:0-2337 GCA_031420875.1 Gallionellaceae bacterium
GTCGCCATGCAGCCGCAAGCTATGCACCTCACCAGCACGATCAAAGCAGTGCCGCACGCCGTCCAGCGCTTGCTCGGCCACGCTGCGGTAAGCGGCAAGCAAATCCGTCGGAATAAAATCATGCGTGAGCAAATAATCACGCGGCGCAATACCAAATGTTTCGATAGTCAGTGTGGGGCGATGCTGAAAGGGCTTGAGTGCGCCGATGGCGTGGATGCGGCCGAGGAAGCGTCCCATCCATTCCAGTGTGTGTCTATCTTCCAGTTCGGGTGCGCGACCGCCATGCTTGGGAAAAACAGCAAAGCGAAATCCCTCAAAGGTATGCAGCGTTTTTTCATGCAGTACCAGCGCCGCTACAACTGGAATTTCATGCTCGACCAGATCCTGCACGAATTCATGTTCTTCGAGGATGGCCTCATCCGTCCAGCGTCCGGGACGATAGAACTTCGCTACCAATGGTGCGCCCTCTTCCAAGCCGATTTGATAGACGCGGTTCTCGTAACTGTTAAGCGCCAGCAAGCGACCATCGCTGCGAAAGCCTAAGCTTTCCAGCGCGTTCAGTACGCAATCGGGGGTGAGGGTGGTATAGGTCGGTGGTGTCATGGAATATATTTTCAAATTTTAAGTGCGGCGTCAGATGTCTGACGAAAATATCAAGCGTCTAAACACTGGTGATAAACTTGTCTGGTACTTGAACCATCACATCCGGTATTTCAAATTTTACAAGGAGCGAGTGTTGCAGGAATTATTAAATCATCCCGCCATACAAAGCGGTCTCGCTCCTTTTGTTGCAGCATTGCTGGTGGCTGAATTATTGCAGCGTTTGCGTTTAAGCGGGCTGTCCATCATCGCCGGGTTTGCCGCGACTGTTTTTCTGGCTAGTAATTTTTCTGTAGATCCACTCACTGCTTCGCGCAAGATTGTATGGCTGGGAATTGCTGCCAGCATGGTCGGTGTCTTGTTGGCCGGGTTTAATTTGTCTGGGGTTAATGGGTCAGTGTGGCGTCCTGTGTTGAGTATATTGTCTGGTGCTGCCGCGATCTGGGTCGGCTTGCCGATATTGCAGCATCAAGCGTTGAATGTGGCACTGCAATGGGGTGTGGGTTGTGCATTGTTTGTCACCTGGCTGGTATTCTGGATGGATGGCCTGCATGATACATCAGTGCGTGCCGGCAGCGCAGGCATGGCACTGGGCTTGGGCACGGGAGGCGCGGCATTGCTTGGTGGTTCCGGTCTGCTCGGTCAATTTGGTCTGGCTGTAGGCGCAGCCGCCGGGGCTTATTTGATGATACAAATGGTCGGCAATCGTCGCTTGCCCTGTGGCCGCAGCTATACACTCCCCTTGTCACTTATCACTGGGCTGCTTGCTTGTGTTGCGGTGCTCACTACGCAACTGCCATGGTATGCTTTGATACCACTGGCTCTGATTCCGCTGGCTGCCAAAATGCCGGTTTCCGAAAAGTTGATGCTGTGGGTGCAATCGTTGTTGCTGTCTGCTGCCACGCTATCGTGTGCAGCAACTGCTGTTTATTTAACCTGGCGTGTGGCAGGTGCGCCACCGTTTTAATCCTGAAGGAGAAAATTATGCTGAATCGTGTTTCCATTGCCGCATTACTGTTGTCAACTGTACCCTTGATGTCCCATGCGGCGGAGTCTTACACCATTGATCCATCCCACACCTATCCTCACTTTAGCGTCAGCCATTTGGGTTTTTCTACCATGCAGGGTCGCTTTGAAAAAAGCAGTGGCAAAGTCACGCTGGATCGCGCGGCAAAAAAAGGCACGGTGGAAATCAGCATAGAAGCGGCTTCCATCAGCACGGGTTGGGCTAAGCGCGATGAGCATCTGCGTGGGCCGGATTTTTTTAATGCCGCCGAGTTCCCCACCGTCACCTATAAATCGAGCGCTGTGAAATTCCAGGGCGACAGTCCGTCCAGCGTGGAAGGTACACTCACCCTGCTCGGTGTTAGCAAACCAGTAACGCTCAGCATTGATGCGTTCAAGTGTGGCGCTAATCCGATGAACCAGAAAGAATTGTGTGGTGCAGACGCCAGTACAGTGATCAAGCGATCGGACTTTGGCATGAAGTACGCATTGCCTAACGTGGGGGATGACATCAAGCTGGTGTTTGAGGTGGAAGCTTACAAAGATTGAAGGTTGCACCTTTTGTAACAGAATGGAAAATGACCACGCATAAACATTGTTATTGGCTACTGCTCACAGCAATCTTGTCGTTGCCCATTGACGCTGCTGAGAGCTACACCATAGATACGGAGCACAGTATCGTGCGTTTCAGTATCAGCCATTTTGTATTTTTAACGACGCCGGGGCACTTCG
>JANONO010000158.1:0-6711 GCA_031420875.1 Gallionellaceae bacterium
GAGCAAATGAATTTCTTGCGTAGCCGTGGTTGCGACGAAATTCAGGGTTACTACTTTAGCTATCCCTTACCCAGTGATGAACTTGCCAAATTTGTAAAAAATCATTCGACACTATGAGGGTGGGTTTTAATCCGTAGTTGACAGTTGACACCCCCGGTTACCTCCCCGATACTTCGCCATCTCTTTAGTAAAGGTTTTATTCTTTGGACGAGATTTCATTGGGCGAGCTGTTCTTTGCCCTGATTGTCATTCTGATTTGTTCCGGTTTTTTTTCCGCTTCCGAAACCAGCATGATGGCGCTCAACCGGCATCGACTGCACCATCTGGTACGCAAAGGCAACAAAAGCGCCAAGCTGACTGCCAAACTGCTGGCGCAGACAGATAAACTGCTGGGATCCATGCTGCTGGGCAATACTCTCCTAAATGTCGTAGCGGCAGCACTTACCCAAATCATCATTTTGCGCCTGTTCGGCCACAGTGAATGGGCGCTGTTAAGCGGCACACTGATAATCACTTTTGTCATTCTGGTGTTCAGCGAAATCATGCCCAAGATCATCGCTGCCAGCTATCCTGAACGCATTGCGCTCCCTTCAAGTTATGTTTTAGCGGTGCTGAATAAAATTTTCTACCCCGTAGTTTATGTGGCAATGGGTATGGTGCATGGTTTTTTGTGGCTGCTGCGAATAAAAATTCATGCCGATCAGAGTAAGCAAAAATTAAATTTGGAAGAGTTGCGTACTCTGGTGTTGGAGTCGGAACAGTTTCTGCCACGCCGACACCAAAAAATGTTACTCAATCTGGTGGACATAGAGCGCACTTCGGTAAACGACGTCATGGTGCCGCGCAATCAGATCGAGGCGCTGGACTTGAACACGACCCCTGAAATTTTGTGTGAACAACTGGCGACCTGCCATCACACTCTATTGCCGGTGTATGACGGTGCGCTCGATAATATTGTGGGCATCCTGCATGTGCGCCGGGCGCTTCATCTGGTACAACGTGCCAGTTTTGATGCCATCGAATTACGTGAACTATTGGATGAGCCTTATTTCATTCCATCAGATACTGCACTGCTATCGCAGTTACAGCATTTTCAAGAACGGCACACGCGGCTGGGTTTGGTAGTGGATGAGTATGGCGAGTTGCTGGGCTTGGTCACCTTAGAAAACATTCTCGAGGAAATTGTCGGCGATTTTACTACTCAGTCACCCGCGCAAACCGGGAAATTCCTGCGCTATGAAGACGGTAGTATGCTGGTCGAAGGCAGTTCATCCTTGCGCGATTTGAACCGAAAATTAGGTATGCACTTTCCGCTGGATGGAGCAAAAACGCTCAACGGCCTGATTCTGGAATGCTTGCAAGATATACCGGAGGCAGGCGTCAGCCTAAAAATTGCCGACTACCCAATCGAGATTATTCAAACTCAAGATCGTGTGGTGAAGGTAGTGAAAATCTTCCCCGCGTTACCGAACAAGTCCGAGACGTAACCCTTTAGATTTTCATGGATTTACAAAGATAGCAAAGCACGGCATGATGCTCAGTAGTAAGTGGGTTCGAATGGCAATCCACAACGAATTCTCACAGGGAGAAGGCAATGGCAGCAGATAACAAGACAAAAAAAGCGGGCGACTTTCTATTTATGTGGGAAGGAAAGGATAAAGCCGGAAAGCTGGCAAAAGGTGAAATTCGAGCTGCTGGCGAAGCCATCGCCTCTTCGCTATTGCGGCGGCAGGGAATCAGTGTAGCCAAGATTAAAAAAATTCGCACCACAGGTGGTCAAAAAATTACCGAAAAAGATCTGGCTTTATTTACCCGCCAGCTCGCAGTCATGATGAAAGCCGGCGTACCACTGTTGCAAGCATTCGACATTGTGGGCAAGGGGCACAGCAACCCTGCTGTTTCCAAGTTGCTGAATGACATTAAAACCAATGTGGAGACCGGCGGCAGCTTGGAGCAATCATTCCGAAAATTCCCGCTGTACTTCGACGATTTGTTTTGCAATCTGATCGGTGCCGGAGAAGCAGCCGGTATTCTGGATAGCCTATTGGAGCGCTTAGCTACCTATCAGGAAAAAACGCTGGCCATCAAAAGTAAGATTAAAGGCGCATTGTTTTATCCGGTTTCCATTCTCGCCGTTGCCTTCATTATTACCGCCGTCATTATGATTTTTGTGGTTCCCGCATTTAAGGAGCTATTCTCCAGCTTTGGTGCTGACCTGCCTGGCCCTACGTTGGTGCTGATGAATGTATCTGATTTTTTCGTTGCTTATTGGTGGGCAATTTTCGCGACGGTTGGCGGTGGGTTGTATGGTTTTTTCTATGTCTGGAAGCGTAATAAAAAAGTGCAAAATGCTATGGATAGGTTAATGCTCAAATTGCCGGTCTTTGGCATCGTTATTCGCAAAGCCTCTATTGCGCGTTGGACGCGCACATTGGCCACCATGTTTGCTGCGGGTGTGCCGCTGGTAGAGGCGCTTAGTTCGGTAGCAGGCGCGGCAGGTAACGCCGTGTATTTTGATGCAACCAAGGAGATTCAGAGAGAGGTCAGCCAAGGTGGAACACTAACCTCAGCCATGGAAAATACCAAAGTATTCCCCAGCATGGTGTTGCAAATGGTCGCCATCGGCGAAGAAGCAGGCTCGCTGGATTCCATGTTAACCAAGGTTGCAGACTTTTTCGAGGCGGAGGTGGATGATGCGGTAGCTGCATTGGCCAGCCTGATGGAACCCATCATCATGGTGGTGTTGGGCACACTGATCGGCGGCATGGTGGTGGCGATGTATTTGCCTATATTCAAGATGGGGCAAGTTGTTAGCTAATGGGTGTTTCTAAAAATTCAAAATCCTAAGCTAGGCAAGGCACGAAATAAATTTTAGCGCGCCGCATATATTTTGATATGTAAGCGTTAAAATTTATTGAGTAACGTAGCATCGCGACGGAGTTTGGATTTTTAGAGATGCCCTAATGCCAACAACTTGCTGGGAGGATTTATTGGATGCGTATTTAGCTAACGGGCGACTGTGACTTCATTCTTACAATTATTGCAAAGTTCCCCGCTCATGTTTGTCTTGCTGTGCGGCACGGTTGGTCTGATGGTTGGCAGTTTTTTAAATGTGGTGATTCACCGCCTGCCAAAAATATTGACGCGCGAGTGGCGACAACAATGCGCTGAGCTTAACGACAAAGAGATTGAGGACACGCCGCGCTACAACCTGCTTGTTCCGCGTTCTGCCTGCCCACACTGCGGCCACAATATCAGCGCGCTGGAAAATATCCCCATCATTAGCTATCTGTTGCTGCGCGGCAAGTGCAAAGGTTGTGGTGCAGCAATTTCTGCGCGTTATCCCATCATAGAAGCAGTGTGCGGCTTGTTGAGCGCATATATCGCCTGGCACTTTGGTTTTGGTTTGGCTGCTTGCGCCGCGCTGTTGTTGGTGTGGGCATTGTTGGCATTAACCTGCATCGATATAGATACGCAATTGCTTCCAGATGACATTACCTTACCTTTGCTGTGGCTGGGTCTGCTGTTTAATTTATTCGACACTTTTACCAGCCTGAATAACGCTGTGGTCGGTGCTATGGTGGGTTATTTGACACTATGGGGTATCTACTGGTTGTTCAAGTTGGTTACCGGCAAAGAAGGAATGGGCTACGGCGATTTCAAATTGCTGGCCGCTATAGGCGCATGGCTGGGCTGGCAAATGTTGCCACTGGTTATCTTGCTTTCTTCGCTGGTGGGTGCGGTAGTCGGCATCACACTCATCGTTGTAGCACGTCATGGCCGCAACGTCCCCATCCCCTTTGGCCCTTATCTGGCGGGCGGTGGCCTGATTGCGCTGCTCTGGGGGCAAGCTCTGACACAAGGTTATTTGCACATGCTTGGCGCACCATGACTGGTCGTGCCATGACCAGTCGCATCGAGTTGGCTGATTGTGTTGGATTGGCTAGTTGTGTTGGACTAACAGGCGGCATAGGGTGCGGCAAAAGTACGGTCTCCGCTCTGTTTGCACAACTGGGCGTAGCCATCATAGATAGTGACACCATTTCGCACCAACTCACTCAGCCGCAAGGCGACGCAATAGAGCCGATCCGCAGTGCATTCGGTGATGATTACCTAGATGCTAGCGGAGCTCTCGACCGGGCACGTATGCGGCAATTGGTATTTGCTGACCCCGCAGCCAAGTTACGATTGGAAGCTATACTGCATCCCTTGATACGCGCACGAATGCTGGCGCAAGCTAGCACTTACAACTCCTCCCCCTATTTGTTGATGGTCATCCCGTTGCTGTTCGAGTCACCCAATTACCAAACATTGGTGCAAGGTACACTGGTGGTGGATTGCAGTGAAGCCACTCAGATTGCGCGCACCGTGCAGCGTAATGGCCTGGACGAAACAACGGTGCGCGCCATTATGGCCACGCAAATAGCGCGCGCCGAACGCTTGCGTCGTGCCGATGAAATCATACGCAACGATGGCGATTTGAGTGCTCTGCAACAACAAGTCAGCCAGTTGCATCAGCATTACCTCACTCTTTTCGCAGGAAGTGATTGACGATGCAGGTCAATTCACCCTATATTAGTTGCGATATGCAACCTACCCTCGGCTCAGCAACGTGATTGATTATGAATTCCCCCTGACTGAACGGGTGCGTACCCTGCTGCGCTTAGAAGGGCTTTACGCCAAGATGGCGCATTTTATGAGCCAGCCCAGTGCTGCCGAACATCAAGTTGCGCTGCTTACCTTGTTTGAAATTCTCGAAGTCGCCAGTCGCGCCGACTTAAAACTTGATTTGTTGCAGGAGCTGGAGAGACAGAAGCGTATGCTCTCAGCCTTGCACAACAATCCGGAAATTTCTGAAGAAATATTGGATGCAACAATCGATAAAATTGAAAACATCAGCACTAGCTTGCTCGATATGAGCGGCAAGGTAGGTCAATACCTGCGCGAGAACGAATGGTTGATGGGCATCAAGCAACGTGCCGGAATTCCCGGCGGAACATGCGAATTCGATTTGCCCTCCTATCACTACTGGTTACACCAGAATACGGCGGTGCGGTGTGATCACCTTAAGAATTGGATGGCACCTATGGCGCCTATACGTGATGGTGTGGATATCCTGCTTAATCTGCTACGCGAAAGCGGTAAGATGCGTCGGTTTGTCGCGCACCAAGGCAGCTTCCAGCAAATGCAAGGTGGCCGCGTGGCACAAATGCTATGCATCAAATTAGACGACAGCCTGCCTTGCGTCCCAGAAGTTAGCGCCAATAAATACGTACTCAATATTCGTTTTGTAGCTGCCGACTATGCAGCCAAGAGTGCTTTATATGAGCGCGATATTGATTTCGACCTGACCTTTTGCGCTTGGTAACAATGGTCAAGCCAGCCGTAGTACTCTGCCCGCAATGCAGCAAAGAAGTAGTATGGAATCGCGACAATCCCTATCGCCCATTTTGCAGCGAGCGCTGCAAAATGATCGACCTTGGGGCATGGGCTAGCGAAAGCTACCGCATTCCAAAATCTGTGGAAGACGACCCGGAAGAACCCTCTACCCAAGCCTGACGCAGCAATGCAATACCATGCGCGCCATGCTGCCAAGCAAGCTGCATATCGTCTTGCGTCAAACCCCCTAGCGCATAGACCGGAATGGATGATCCCGCCGCAATCGCTGCAAAATTTTCCCAACCCAGATGCGGCGCGCCCGGATGCGATTGCGTGGCCAACACCGGACTTAGCAATGCAAAATCGCAATCCAACTCTTGTGCGCGGCGCAACTCATTTAAATTGTGACAAGAAGCACCACACCACTCCACAGCAGGACGTTCACGCAACTCAGCCAGCTGCGCGCCAGTGAGTTGTACGCCATTCGCACCCACGTCCTGTGCTAACTCAATGTCGGCATTGATAATCAACAGCGCACCGTGCTGCTGTATCAGCGGCAACATTTTTAGTGCTAAATTTCGCAATGCTTCGCGCGAATAATTTTTATCGCGCAACTGCACCAGCCGCAAACCATTTCGTAGCGCAGCTTCCAGCCGCAGCATGAATTCGTCCTCACCTAATTCAGCGACATTACTAATGGCGTAGATATTCGGTAAGGACAGCGCACGTAAAATAGGTGCGTTGGCGGGTAAAATTGGAGCAACTGAAACCTGCCCCCTCTCCCGCTCGCGGGAGAGGTCTGGAGAGAGGGACTGCTGCCAAGAAAATTCCTGCCCCTCATGCGGATGCAACTCTCCATCCCACTTTGTTACGCGAAAAAAATGGAGTCGTACGGTCGCATGAGGATAAGTGAATATGCGCGTCAACCATGGATACGCAGCTCGCACCTCAATGCCCAGCTCCTCGCGCAACTCGCGCACTAGGGCCTGATAGGGTGTTTCACTAGGTTCGATCTTGCCGCCAGGAAACTCCCAATAGCCTGCCCAGATTTTTGCAGGGGGGCGTTGGGCGAGAAGAAAGGAGTCATCGGGGAGTTGTAGCACGGCGGCGGCAACTTCGATTATTTTAGTTTCGTTAGTTTGACTGTTCAATGTTGCATCTCTAATTTTAAGCAGCTAGATACCGCTTTACCGATCAAGAGATTTTTGCACAATTGAGCTGGTATGGCTTGCATATTTGGATGACCCCTCTAAAAATTCGTCATTCCCGCGAAGGCGCATAAGCGCTAACTTAATATATCATGCACTCGCTCTGTCTGTCGAACTCGTTGGC
>JANONO010000159.1:0-2317 GCA_031420875.1 Gallionellaceae bacterium
TGGGATGGGCATGGAGAATTAGAGAGCGCGAATTTTGTTCAGTAAAGCGGTAGTTGACCGCTGATGTAAAAATGGAATGCTATGCACCGTGCCGCCCCAGCCTTGAACCTCTTGGGCACCTACGATATTTTCTGGTTTCCAGTCGCCACCTTTCACTAAAACATCGGGGCGGCAAGCCAGTATCAGCGACAAAGGGGTGTCTTCGTCGAACTCTACCACCATATTCACGGCTTGCAGCGCGGCCAGCACCGCCATGCGGTCTGCCAATGAATTGAGCGGTCGATCATCGCCCTTGCCCAGGCGCTTGACCGAGGCATCGCTGTTGACCCCCACCACCAGCGCCGCGCCCAATGCGCGCGCTTGCGCCAGATAGGTGACGTGACCGCGATGTAGCACGTCGAAGCAGCCGTTAGTGAAAACCAGCGGACGTTGCAAGCTGGAAATACACTGTTTTAGTTCGACGCGCTGACAAATTTTTTGCTCAAAATCCATGACGGTTTAATCTAAATATTCAAACAGGGTCACCACGCGATCCACGGACTTTGAATTGCGGGCAATTTCGGTCGCGGCATCGGCTTCCTTGTGATAGACCAGCCCCATCAAAAATACGACATTGGCTTCGGTCACCACTTTCACATGGTCGGGCTGAAATATTTTATTGCTGAGGAAGCGTAGCTTGACGTTGCTGGTGAGGAGGCTGTCATTGCTCCGTGCGGTGAAGCTGCTCAGGGCAGACACCACCAGCTCATTGCTGATGGACTTGATGTTCGGCTCTGAATTAACCAGGTTTGCCACCCCGGCTTTGTCGGCCTCGCTGGGCACTTCACCGGTAAGCAACACTTGCCGATTAAAGCTGGTGACATTCACATGTACGCTGTCTTTATATTGGTTATATATCAGCTTAGCGGCACGAGATTCAATTCGGGTATCTTCGAGGTAGCTGCCCGAAGTGCGGCGATCCGACCCCATCAACACCCCGGCACCTGCACCCACGACAACAATGGGTACGCAGCCTTGTAATGCAGCGCACAGGGCAACCAATGCTAACCAATAACCAGCGCGCATTATTCCCCTCCCAATATCAAATGGTCTATTGCATCGCACAGGCAATGCAGTATCAGCAGATGCACCTCCTGTATGCGCGCCGTACTTTGCGCGTCCACACAAATGTGAATGTCATGTTCACCCAGCATTTCCGCCATCGCTCCGCCAGAGCGTCCAGTCAAGGCAATTACGCGCATATCGCGCTCGTGTGCGGCATGGATGGCTTCGACTATGTTAATCGAATTGCCGCTAGTCGAAATGGCAAGTAGCACATCGCCCGCCATCCCTAAGCTGCGCACCTGACGCGAAAAAATCTGGCTGAAATCGTAGTCATTGGCAATGGAAGTTATTACCGAGCTATCTGTGGTCAAGGCGATAGCTGCCAGCCCGGGACGCTCAATTTCAAAGCGGTTAATCAGCTCGGCGGCAAAGTGCTGTGCATCAGCCGCCGACCCCCCGTTGCCGCAACTCAAAATTTTTCCATCGTTTACCAGGCAAGCGACCATGGCCTGCGCAGCATCGGCTATGGGTTGTGCCAGCGCGTCTTTGGTTTGCAGCTTGATTTGCGCGCTGTCGTCGAAGTGGTCTCGGATTCTGTTGGTTAAGTTCATGGGGTTAAAAAATGAGTGGGTGCGTTATGGGTGATGATGAATAAATGATACCTGAAATCAGTGCTTCCTTAGTTAGTAAAAGCATTCTTAACCCATTCTGGAGTCGCGTTTTCCAAGGTGTCGAGTAACACTGCGTCAAAGCGGCAAGGCGGCGTATAAGCCAGTGTGCCCAAATAATGCTGGGCAGTGCGTATTAAGCGACCTTGTTTGGCCGCATCAATACTGGCTGCGGCACCGCCAAAATTTTTGTGGTGGCGCAAGCGTACTTCGGCGAATACCAGCGTGTCCGCGTCTTGCAAAATTAAATCAATTTCGCCATAGCGGCAACGATAATTTTGATGCAGTAATTTTAGCCCACGGCCTTGCAAAAATTGTGCTGCCAACTGTTCGGCCTGTGCGCCGCGTGTGCTCATAGTCTTAGTGCTTTTTCCCGGCCGTTTCCATGACATGGCTGCGTCCCTGTTTAATCTGGGCGGGAATGGCATCGCGCTGAAACTGCTTGTTTCTCAGATGAATGCGCCCGGTCACACCATCCAAGGGGAGTGCGGTGCGATAGCTGTTGCTGAGCATGATATTGAGCAAGCGAAAGGCATCCACTCCAAGCGCATACAGACGTTCCCTATCCGGCTCCAGCGCTGGGTTGGCGCGAGGATAAATCATCA
>JANONO010000160.1:0-1781 GCA_031420875.1 Gallionellaceae bacterium
CATCATCTGGCTCCAGTTACAGTGCAGGTGTATGGACCATTAACAGCGGTATGGCGGCAGGGTCAAGCAAGACACTCACTCTGCCCGTCACATCCCAGTCCACAGATGGCAGCTTTACTAATACTGCCACCGCAGTGGCGCCCTTTGGCGGCGCTAATCTCAGCGCATCCGCTACGCTAGCTGTGTCCTCCATCGTTATTTCAAGCTTCAATGCCTTCGAGAGCTCGACAGCAGCGAATGCGATCACCGGTGTGATTCAAACTAAAATTGCTGGCACCCCTTTTAATTTGGATGTGGTGGCAATTAGTGGTGGTATCCAGGTGGCAAGCTTTACCTACCCGGTGAAGGTAGAGCTGCTGGCCAACACCGGCACACCAGGAAGCGGATATGGAACAAACAATTGCCCGACTGCGAATTCGGTGATCCAGACCATTTCTTCTACCAATATTATTGGCGGAAGATCGGCTGTTAGTTTTTCGGCAGTGGCTGATGGCTGGAAAGATGTGCGGGTGCGTATCTCTTATCCCGCTACGGGTACGCCTACCGCCACAAGCTGCTCAACCGATAGCTTTGCGATTCGCCCCAACAGCTTTGCCAGCATCAACGTAACCGACAGCGACTGGCAAACCGCAGGAACCTCACGCATACTTGACAACACCAGCATCAGCAACAATAAAGTTCATAAGGCCGGGCAACCCTTCACCATCCAAGCATCCGCGCAAAATGCAGTCGGCAACACTACGGTAAATTATGGCGACACCCCTGCCGTAACATTGTCCGCATGCGCCGATACCGCCTGCACCAGCAACTTTGGTACTTTATCGGTCGGAGGGCCTGCGGTGAATGGAATTCTGAATTCACCGACCGCCAGCTACAGTGAAGTCGGTGCTTTTAATTTGCAATTGCAAGATCAAAGTTTCGCCAATATTGACGCTGGCGACGGGACTGCGGCAAGTTGTTCGGGGCGCTACATTTGCTCAGCCGTTGTGACGGCCGGACGATTTGTGCCGGATCATTTTTCCTTGTTGGCTGGCAATAGCGTGACCCCAGCATGCGTGGCAGGCGGCTTTATCTACATGGCGCAACCCAATCTGACGGTATCTGCAACCGTTGCCGCAAAAAATGCCAGCGATGTCACCACACTGAATTATAACGGTGGCCTTGCCCTAGCCACGGCATCTTGGCTGGCAGAAAACAATAATAGCGGCACGAATTTAAGTTCCAGATTAGTGCTTCCGGCAACCTCCTGGTCGTCAGGTGTTCACGCGCTCAGCACATCCAGCGCTAGCTTTAGTCGGCTGGCAACGCCGGATGGGGCGTATGACAATTTGCAATTGGGGGTGCAAATCAATGACCCCGATGGGCCGACACTATTGTCTTTGGACATGAATCCCACAACGAGCGGTGACTGCGTAGCGACACTTTCGTGTATTGGTAAAAAAATTGGCTCAGAAACCAAGTTGCGCTTTGGTCGTTTAAAACTGTCCAATGCGCACGGCTCAGAGATGCTCAAGTTGCCGATTCCGCTACAAACTCAATTCTGGAATACAACAGAATTTGTCACCAACAGTCTGGATAATTGTACCGCCCTAATCGCCAGCAACATCGGTATAAACACCTCGCTGACCGGAATCACAGCAACCCTGGGCGGAGCATTTGTATCGGGCGTAGGATCATTAACCTTAAGCAAATCCAGTGCAAGAGGGTTTGCCACTGTGTGTGTGGATTTGGGCGCAGATCCCGGTGTGGGCACGACATGCACGGCAACCTCTGCCAGTCGT
>JANONO010000161.1:0-3645 GCA_031420875.1 Gallionellaceae bacterium
GGCTGGCGTACGCGGTTCATCATGTCCACTACTTGTTCGTGTGCTAAGGCATAACCCACGCGTAAACCAGCCAAGCCATAGGCCTTGGAGAAGGTGCGCGTGATAATCAGATTGGGAAATTCGCGCAACCACTGCACGCTGTCGTAGCGTAATTTTTCCGGCAGATATTCGTTGTATGCCTCATCCAGCACCACCAAAATCTGCGGTGGCAAGGCGCGCAAAAATTCCAGCAATTCCGCGGCACTTAAAAATGTGCCAGTGGGATTGTTGGGGTTGGCGATGAACACCATTTTTACTTGCTGCTCAACCGCAGCCTGCAACATGGCGGCGAGATCATGGCCAAATTTTTTGGCAGGCACACTTATTCCGCTTGCCCCCACCGCTTGCGTCGCTAGGGCATACACCGCGAAAGCGTGGGCTGAGTAAACCACTTTGTCACCCGGCGACAAAAATGCGCGCGCAGCCAATTCCAGTAAATCATTAGAACCATTGCCCAGCACGATGTTGGCATGATGCACCGCGTAGCGTTTGGATAAAGCGTCCTTTAGCTCGAAACCATTCCCATCGGGGTATAAGGCGATGGTCTTGATTGCCTGTTGCATGGCGGTGACCGCGAGCGGGCTACAACCGAGTGGATTTTCGTTGGAGGCCAGCTTGACAATACCGCTGATGCCCAACTCGCGTTCCAGTTCAGCAATAGGTTTGCCGGGTTGGTAGGGCGCGATGGCGCGAACATAATCAGGTGCTAAATCAGAATAATTCATGGCTGATCACACGGCTACCGGGTAGGAGCCTAAAATTTTCACAAATGCGGCAACCTGTTTCAGTTCAGCCAAGGCAGCGGCTATTTTGGAATCAGATTGATGCCCTTCGATGTCAACAAAAAACACATACTCCCACAGCCCGGCGCGGCTGGGGCGTGATTCTAGTTTAGTCAGGCTCACGCCATGCTTGGCAAAAGGCGTTAACAGGTCATGCACCGCACCTGGGCGATTGCTTGCTGCCAGCACTAGCGAAGTCTTGTCGCGGCCAGAAGGCGCTACATCCTGATTGCCAATTACCAAAAATCGCGTGGTATTGCGTGGATCATCTTCAATGCTGTGCGCCCATATCTGCAAGCCAAAAAGAGCCGCTGCTTGCTCGCCTGCAATGGCTGCTCTGGAGGGATTCCCAGCCGCGATTTGAGCGCCTTCAGCATTGCTCGCTACCGGAATACGTGCCACATGAGGAAAATTTACATTCAGCCAATTTTGACACTGAGCAAGCGCCTGCGGATGCGCCACAATTTCACGTATTCTTCCATCAAATAATTGACCGGGCTGAATCAACAAACAGTGATGTATCGGTAAAAGAATTTCGCCACAGATTCTTAATGGGCTCACGGGCAATAAATCCAGTGTTCGCCCTACGGCTCCTTCGGTTGAATTTTCTACCGGAACAATCCCATAATTGGCTGAGCCTACTTCAACAAACCGAACAACCTCATCTATGGAGGTTGTTGCAAAACGAACTGCGGCATGCCCAAAGCGTTTGATAACCGCCTCTTCGCTGTACGTGCCCATAGGACCCAGATAGGCGACCGACAAGGGCGCTTCCAGTGCGCGGCATTGCGACATAATTTCGGTATAAAGCTGCGCTACTGCTTCGCCGGATAGCGGGCCGGCATTGATCCCTTTCATGCGTTGCAGAATTTGCGCCTCGCGCTCTGGCCGCAGCACCGCGCTCTCACCTTTAACATGTCCGATCTGCTGCGCCAGCGCCGCGCGCTGGTTAAGCAGTTTGAGCAGGTCATCGTCTATGCGATCAATCTGCTCACGGCATTGTTTTAATTTTTCGCTCATCAAATTTTATGTTTCAAGAGGCAAATCACGCACCATCAGCACGCCGGGAATAGCGGCCAGTTGTGCGATCAGATTGTGCGGAATAGCGCTGTCGGTGTCCACCAATGTATAAGCCATTTCGCCGCGCGATTTGTTAATCATGTTGTGAATGTTAATGCCAGCAGCGGCCAGCGCAGTAGAAATCTGACCCAGCATATTGGGCACGTTAGCATTGGCAATGGCAATACGAAACGCGGATTCGCGCGGCATGTTCACAGTGGGAAAGTTCACGGTATTACTCAAATTTCCATGCTCCAGATAATCGCGCACCTGCTCCGCCACCATGACCGCGCAGTTATCTTCTGCCTCTTGGGTAGATGCGCCTAAGTGTGGCAGCGCAATGACCGCAGGGTTGTTCTGGGTTTTTTGCGTGGGAAAATCACACACATAATAACGAATATGTTTTGCAGCGATGCCAGCCAGCACCGCATCTTCGTCCACGATGGTATCGCGCGCGAAATTCAGCAACACGCTGCCTGCTTTCATAGTTTTTATCCGCTTTTCATTAATCAGGCCGCGTGTGCTGTCGAGCAAGGGAATGTGCAGCGTGACAAAATCGCTGTGCTTGAGCAAATCGTCCACGCTGTTCGCTTTCTTCACTTGCGATGGCAAGCCCCACGCCGCGTCCACGGTAATGTCCGGATCGTAGCCCATGACCTGCATGCCCATGCCGATGGCGGCATCCGCCACCAAGCGTCCGATTGCACCCAGACCCACAATCCCCAAAGTGCGCCCGCGCAACTCGATGCCAGCAAAATGTTTTTTCCCGTCCTCTACCTGGCTGTGCAGCGCGGCATCATCGCCTTTTAAATTCGAGGTGAAATGCAGTGCCGGAACAATGTTGCGCGAAGCCAGCAACATACCTGTGATGACTAGCTCCTTGACCGCATTGGCATTGGCTCCGGCAGCATTGAATACAGGTACGCCGCGCGCATTCATCTTGGCCACTGGCACGTTGTTGGTGCCAGCACCAGCGCGGGCTATGGCTTTTACGTTGGCCGGAATAGTCATGTCGTGCATATTCTGTGAACGCACCAGAATCGCATCGGGTTCGGTAATTTCGTTGCCGACGATATAACGCTCGGCGGGCAGGCGTTGCAGTCCAAGCGTGGAAATTTTATTCAGTGTCAGTATTTGAAATGTTTTAGCCATTTTTTTGGGCGAAATTGTGCATGAAAGAAACCAATGCCTGCACACCCGCCAGTGGCATCGCATTGTAAATAGAAGCGCGCATACCGCCGACCGAGCGGTGTCCCTTAAGTTGTAACAGGCCGTTTGCTTCGGCCTGCTTCAGGAAATCGCTGTCGAGCGCATTATTCTGCAAAGTGCCTGTATTTTTCAGAGTAAAAGGCACGTTCATGCGCGAGCGGTCAGCCTTGTTCACCGGGCATGTATAAAATCCGCTGCTGGCATCAATCGCGTCATATAACAGTTTGGCCTTGGCAAGGTTGGTTTTCTCCATCGCAGCAATACCGCCATTTTTTTTCAGCCACTGAAACACCAGCCCGGCCATGTAGATGCCATAGGTCGGCGGCGTGTTGTACATCGAATCATTATCGGCGTGGATTTTATAATCCAGCATGGCCGGCAGCCCGGATGACGCTTGCCCTAGCAAATCATCACGCACGATGACTATCGTTAATCCAGCCGGGCCAATATTTTTCTGCGCGCCCGCATAGATCAAACCAAATTTGGACACATCCACAGAACGCGACAAAATATTGGACGACATATCGGCCACCAGCGGCACATCGCCCGTCAGTTG
>JANONO010000162.1:0-1712 GCA_031420875.1 Gallionellaceae bacterium
CCCCACATCGAGCGTGTACGACTGGTAGCGCACGAACGGGAATGCCGCTGCGCCACTGTCAATCCAAATTTCAGTGCTCTGTGTGCCAAATAGCCAGAGCTGACGGTGACTCACGCGCTGGGTCACGATGTTGTCGGGCGATGTATCGGCGCTGCTGAAATCGAGCGCGTTAAGCTTTGTACCGTCATCAATGGCAGATATATAAAACTGCTGTGTGTCGGGTCTGACAAAGATAAAGTAGCCGTCAAGCTCAACCACGTCATCAGATCCGAGCCAGCCTGCAACAGTCACCTGCACAAGGGCGTTGGTGGTCAAATTAAAGACATACAGGTTGGCGCCAGTGACAATTGCCACCTGATTGGCGTTGTTGGCCAAGCCTGCAAAGGCTGCCCCAGCAATCGTGCCGCGTGTGGTGTAGCTGCCATCTGCTGATATTTCGTAAAGCGTTGTACCTGCGACCACAAACCAGCGACCCGAGCAATTGCGCGAACCGCGCACAGCACCCGACAACGCGGCAATTTGCACCTCGCCGGGTATTGATTGCATCATCATATTGTCGCCGTCCAGCCGCTGCGGGTAGCAGTTGATGGCCGACTGGATCGCAGCTTTTTTGTCTGCAAAATGGTACGACGGTCCGCACATCGGTACGTATTTAGTGCCGGCCATTATTTTCCAAATAGCCGTTTGGCGTCTGAATTTGCGGGGCGTGCAGTTGTTCCGGGTAAAACAAGGTAACTCGTACCGTGCTCATCTGGCATTTCTACTGCTTTATAACCACGCGCTTTTCCTAATTCCCCCCGCAATCGCTGCAACTCCCAATCAGCCTCACCTAAACTCGATGATCGCAATGCGTGGAGCAGTTCACCTTCTGGAATAGATGAATCAAAAGCACTTTTCGCATGTAGCGCCATATCTGTGATTTCATCCGTATGTGGAGAATCTTTTCTGATGTTTTGACTAATGATGTTTTTCGCCTGATCGAAGGGAACGGCATCACCCACGCCCATGATCTTTTCATCAGGGATGGTCATCCTATACATCGCATCCCCATGAGACGCAGCAGATCTTTCGCTACTAGATGCAAATAACCCTCCAAAGACACCACCACTATTAATTTTTTTAATAGGTAGGTTATCGTTTGAACCGTGATAAAGAATCATGCCCGCTTCCTTATTAAGTGCTTGAGGAACCATGGCATTCTCACCCATACGTAATAAACCACGCGCAATCTGCGGCGCTTTGGACGCTACTCCTAATGGAGTTAACAGACTCGCCGTTTCACCTGCCAAGCTCGCTGCAGATTGCTCAACAGGTCGCGTCAAGCCCTTATCGGCCATCCAGTCGCTACCCATAAAAGGTTTTTCTGGCATTGGCACGCCAGCCTTACGCAGCGCCCATGCAATTCCATCGACCGGCGCTGACACGTTGGACGCGGCAGAGTTGCTTGCTGATTGCATGGCGTCAATCGCCATCTGCATGGTATTTCGACGCCGTGGGAATAAAGATTGCAGCGCGTTATCAGCCATTAAAACAGCCTCGGCGGGTAGTATCCCGAGCCCCTGGTGAAGCTTGAGACGTTAATGATTTCGGGCTCATAGTTTGCGACGGATGCCATGCACTGACGCTCAGCCCTGAGCAGTTCAGGGGGTAGTTTTCCCAAGATGTTTGGCGCAATGCGTACAGCCAAGCCTGCGCCAAGCGCTGCTCGCCAG
>JANONO010000163.1:0-2615 GCA_031420875.1 Gallionellaceae bacterium
AAGATTGGATTGCCGTGGCGACACAGGATGAGGGTTTGGATTGGCGAGAAATTACATAGTGGAAAAATTGAGGAATTTTTTATGGCTATACTGCAATTTTATCAAGCTGCTACAGGGCAGCTTATTCCCTTGACAGGCTACTACCCCGCATGACGCTCCATCCACATAAAATTTTGTACGCTACTCAGCGCAAAGCTGCTAGATATGTTTCAGTAAAAACGAAGTTTTTTATTGCCATTTTTGTTGCACTGATGTGGACAGCGTTGTCTATTTATTTAGCCCAGCATTGGTTCTTTGAGCTTGCTACACATACCGGCTTTGTCTTGGCGGCATTCGTGATTCTTGGGATTGCCATTCTTCCTGGCTTTATGAATGCGTTTTTGCTGACCAGCTTAATTATGGATAGGCGACCAGAAGGCAAGCGTCTGGAAAAATATCCCTCCTTCACCATTTTGATTGCTGCATACAACGAAGCAACTATCATTGCAAAAACACTGAGAAGCATAGACTTGCAAACCTACCCAGCACCATTCGAAGTTATTGTGATTGATGACGGGTCGCGGGATGCAACAGCTGCGATTGTGATGGATGAAGTGGCGCGTTATCCTTGGCTAAAATTTATTTGCCTGCAAAAAAATGGTGGCAAAGCCAAGGCACTTAATCAAGGCTTGGCCGTGGCCAGCTATTCCATGATTGTGACGCTAGATGCAGATTCCTACCTGTATGCAGATTCGCTGCAAAACATTGTCGAGCGGTATTATGGAGACCCGCCCAATACTAGGGTGGTGGCCGGTACGGTGCTGGTTCAAAATTCTCGTGAGAGCTGGATTACTAAAGCGCAAGAGTGGGATTATTTTCACGGAATTTCCGCGATTAAGCGGGTGCAATCGCTTTTTCATGGGACCTTGGTGGCGCAAGGGGCATTTTCCCTGTATGACAAGCAAACTTTGATTGAGGTGGGGGGGTGGCCGGATTGCGTAGGCGAAGATATTGTTTTGACATGGGCAATACTTAAACGTGGATATCGTGTGGGTCATTGTGAAGATGCCTGCATTTTTACTAATGTCCCCGCTACACTCAAACAATTTGCCCGCCAGCGCCAGCGTTGGTCGAGAGGGATGGTCGAAGCCTTCAAAAAACATCCTGGCATTTTGCTGACGCCACGATTATCTACTTTCTTTATTTACTGGAATTTGCTGTTCCCATTGCTTGATCTTATCTTCACCGTATTTTTTATTCCCGGCTTGGTGCTGGCGGCGTTTGGAATTTACTGGATAGTCGGCCCGATGACCTTAGCATTGTTGCCGATTGCGATGGTTATGAACTACATCATGTTTTTCTTTGGTAAAAAAATGTTCAATAAAATGAATTTGCGAGTGCGCACCAACATTGATGGCTTTCTTATTTACACCTTGGGTTACAGCTTGATTATGCAGCCGGTATGTCTGTGGGGTTATCTTTCCGAATTATTGAATCTAAAAAAAAATTGGGGAACCAAGTGAAATTTTTGCGGTATGAAATTCTTCTGGGGTTTGTTGCAAGTTTTGTTAGTGTAACGGCCAGTGGATCTGATATAGATGCACAATTCAATCAAGCTGTCGGCGCGGGGATTTTTTGGTCGCAGGACAACGAAGGCTTTTCTACGCGGCGCATTTCACTTGAATATTCCCCCTTTTACCGAAATGCGGATTGGCTGACTGGCATGCGCTTGACTACGCACAAGTATGAGAAAAATAATTGGTCGCGTAGCGCACAACAGCTTGTTTTTTTTCATCGCAACATCAACCCAGCTACTGCATATGGCTGGCAATTGAACACCGGCTTGCTTGTTCAGGAGAAGGGAAATTTGCTGACGCTGGAAGGCGCGTATCGCAGAGCGTTGACTGCGTACACAGGATTAGAGTTGCTTGTTAACCGAGATCTAGTTGAAACCGAAAAGGCATTGGACAGTGGTATCCATTTTAATTTTGTGGGTGCTTCGCTGGAACGTGGTTTAGGTAAGCGTGTAACTTTGCTTGGGTTGGTGGGACGCCAAGAATTTTCTGATGACAACGCTAGAAATCATGGCCGATTAAAATTGATCTTTCAACCCAACCTTGATTCAGGACTGACACTCCAAGCGCGTTACCGCACTTATACCAGCTCAACTGGTAATACCGCAAACACTTACTTCAACCCAGCGCGTTATGATGAAGCTATGCTGGCATTAGGCTGGCGTAAAAAAATTCCGGGGTGGAATGCTAGTGTGACAGGTGGGGTAGGGCAGCAAAGCATTGCCAGCGGTTCGAATACAGCAACACATTTGCTTGAGGGCAGCTTACAAAGCTCGCCAGACCGTGGTTATACTGTTCGCGTGCGCGCTGGCTTCAGTCAGAGCGCGGCATTGAATGGCCCCAATTATCGGTATAGATATTTGCTATCTGAATGGACTATTCCTTTTTAAGGTTCGCCCATGATAAATAAAAACAGATTGCAAGGTAATGCAGGGCATTTCTGATCGAAAAATTGTCGTTAAATATCACTCCACAGACACAACATGCTACAACCCAGAAATATAACCTGCAATTTTATATATTTCGGCAGGGGACAAAATTCCAGCAAATGATTCCATCATT
>JANONO010000164.1:0-3546 GCA_031420875.1 Gallionellaceae bacterium
TATAACGGACAGATCTACACCTCCACCGATTCCGGCGTAAGTTGGACACCACGCGATGCGGCCAGAAATTGGCGCGGCGTGGCTTCGTCTGCGGACGGTACCAGGCTGGTCGCGGCGGCCATTTATGGGCAGCTCTACACCTCTGCCGATTCCGGCGTGAGCTGGACAGCACGCGATACGGTCAGAAGTTGGGCCGGCGTGGCCTCATCCGCAGACGGCACCAAGCTGGTCGCGACGGACTTTAACGGTCAGCTCTACACATCGAGACCGACTTCGGTTGCCAGCACCACCGTCGGCACGCTGGGTTCGATCAGCGGAGCGCAATACGATGCCGTTGACCTGCAGTGCGTTGACCCTAACACCTTCATGGTGCGTGGCTATGTGGGCGGCCTGGTGGTGCAGTAATCCACGCTACGGCTCCCCCTGCAAGGGGGAGGGAGTTTTGTGCTATGGCACTATTGTAAATTTATGACACAGTAAGACTAATTGACTGACGAGATGAGTGAGCGTGTGTTGCGCTTACTCGGTAAGGCAACACCAACAAGGGCAGACTGGTTAAGGTCTGCCCCTTTTGAATGACTAAGGAAGTGCGGATTTATCCCCGATTATCCATTAGCCAAAACTATGTCATTCCGGCATAGGCCGGAATCCAGTTGATTAACAAATTCCCACGTCAGTGGGACAACACCTTGATTTTGTCGGCTTCGCAGCATGTTTTTATTGCTGGATTCCGGCCTACGCCGGAATGACACCTTATTCCATTTCGCATTAGAAAAGACAGTAATTCTACGGAATGTAGGAGTGCAATTTATTGCGCGACAAAAAGACATCGCCCGATGAATCGGGCTCCTACACCGGCGTCCCCAGCTTTTCCAGCCTACATAACAATGCGCAGTTAATGCTGTTTTTAATGCAAAATGGAATTATTCCATTTCTCTGTCAAAAGGCACAAAACGTAGGGCGGGTTCCACCCGCCGGATAAGGGTGTCTGGCGGAGCCCGACCTACGGATTATTTTCCGATTGAAGGAGAAATGGAATTAAAATAGATAATCTGGGTTTATATTATCTAGCCTTCAACAATCCATGACCCAAAAAACTATCATTTCACTGCTCATCGCCCTGCTGGTATTTGCCATTGCCATGACCGGTTATCTGCGCGGATATTTTGACGAACCTGAATTTTTTGCCTATGACACGCAAGCAAAATTATTGCGTTCCGGGAAACCGGTAAGCGATAAAATAAAAGTGATACTGGTGGACGAAGCAGCACTCCGATCCATGGCGGACACTGCGGGCAGATGGCCTTGGCCGCGGGCGATCTGGTCAGACTTGCTCGATTTTCTTTCCAAGGGCGGCGCACGTGCGGTGCTATTCGATGTCTTGTTCCTGGAAAAGCAGGATCAGGTAAATGATCAGGCACTCTACAAGGCGACGCAGATTTCCGGCAATGCCTATCACAGCATTATCATCAAGCGCGAAGAAGCAGATAAAGAAGCACTTCATTACTCAGACACCGACAGGGCACTGCCCGCTGAATTCATCAACCGCTTTGCGCTGAAAAATATCAGCGGATCGCGGATCATTAAACCTGGTACGGAGAACAATGATTTTGCGCTGCCTATCGCTAACCTAGCGAGCGTCGCCAAGGGTGTTGCCGTGGTTGAGTTTGTTCCAGACAGTGACAACGGACACCGGCGCACCAGGCCGTTACGCGAATACCAGGGTAACTATTTCCCGGTGCTCGGTTTAGCACCGTTTATGGACAACGCAACCGGCATTAGCATCCAGAAAAATTCCATTGCAGTTAATGACCGCGTCATTCCAGTTGATAATAACGGCAACAGCATGATCAACATGTACGATCTGGATAAAGTGGAAACGTATTCCATGGGTAGCGTATTCACATCACTGCAAAAAATGAGGCAAGGCGATGTGGAAAATCTTTTGTTGCACCCCGAAGAGTTCAGGGACAGCATCGTATTTATCGGCGCCAGCGCCATTGGCCTCGCAGACCTCAAGGCGATTCCGATGTCCGCCAGTGCACCGGGGGTGATGCTTCACGTTTTTTTGGCAAATAATTACCTGCAAAACGATTTCATGAGTCCGCCTGATCGCAGGCTCACCTATCTGTCCATTCTCATCGGCGTGTTTCTCACTTCATGGGCGGTAATGTTTTCAAGGCGGCTGTCGTTGCGGGTTTTTCTGCCGCTGTCCATGCTAGCGCTCTACGTCGGCTACGCACTCATTTCGTTCAGGCTGAACATGCAGGTCGAAATGGTTCCTTTTATTTTTTCCACATTCACCACCGGCTTTCTTTCTTTCGGCTATTTAACCTTTACCGAAGGGCATGAGAAACGCAGAGTCGCGCATCTGTTTACCCAATATGTTTCCAAAGAAGTGCTCGATGAAGTGTTACAAAATTACGCGGAATATCTGAAATCAAGCACAGGTCAGAAGGTTGAGATCACCGTGCTGTTCTCCGACATACGCGGATTCACCACCATGTCGGAAACCACGCCACCCGAAGAAATTGTTGCAATGCTGAACGTGCATTTCACCATCATGGCGGACATCATCCTGAAACATAACGGCACCATAGATAAATATATCGGCGATGCCATCATGGCCTTCTGGGGCGCGCCAGTTAAGACCGCAGACCATGCCGAAAAGGCTGTGCTGGCCGGACAGGAAATGCTGGAGGGGCTCAAGGAAGTCAACAGAATACTCAAGGAACGCGGCTTCGCGCACGAAGTCAAAATCGGCATCGGTATCAATACCGGCATGGCCACCATCGGCAACATCGGCTCCGAGAAAAAGAAAAATTACACCATCGTGGGCGATGCGGTTAATCTGTCTGCCCGTCTGGAAAGTATTACCAAGGAGCACGACACCCCCTTGCTGTTTTCGGAATATACCTTTGAGAAAATCAAGAGTAAGATAAGCTGCAAACGCATCGGGAATGTCACGGTTAAGGGTAGAGAGCAGTCGGTTGATATTTATACCGTGGCGTAGGGCGGGCTGCGCCCGCCGTGGCGGGTGGTACCCGCCGTATTCCGTTTCGCAATAAAAAAGACCAAACCCCACCAATGGTTTATTTGTCCAACCCCTCCAACATTAGGAATGACATGGTTACCGTCTATGAAGACATGGTGAAGATTACGGGTACCGTTATGGACGAGTCGGGCATATAACAGCTCATCATTAATAAAACAATCACACCAGTAAAGCCCGATGGTGCCTTTACCATTTTCCTTCCTTTAAACGTTGGGGAAACTGCTATTACCATCGAAGCCAAAGATGTGAACCAAAACATTTCGCTCAAGAAATTCATCATTGACCGAAAAAATACGGATGGCTCTGTTTACAACCCTGCGGATGCAAAAAATTATTTGTTGGTCATCGGCATTAATAATTATACATCCTCAACGTGGCCAGTCCTTAACAATGCTGTAGCAGATGCCGAGGCGGTGCGCGATGTGCTCACCACCAAATACAGTTTTGATTCATCGGATGTAACGATATTGTTGAATGAAGAGGCCACGCGG
>JANONO010000165.1:0-9675 GCA_031420875.1 Gallionellaceae bacterium
CCAACCACATGTGCCACTTCGCTTTGCTTGAGATAAAACTGTTCAACTTCTGTCAGCACCTCCAGCGTGCGTTCCCGTGTCGCCCCTGCGGGCAATTGAATCACGCTGATGAAATAACCTTGATCTTCTTCCGGCAAAAAACTGCTAGGCAAGTTTACAAACAGCGCACCCACGGCCAGCAATATGACTGCATAGACGATCAGAAAGCGCCCTGTTCTGTGAATGACGTAGCCGACACCGGATTTATATCGCTCCGTGGTGCGTCTAAAAAAACGATTAAACCAACCGAGCAAGCCGCTGCTGGGCATGACACTCTGCCCCGGTGTGTGCTTCAGCAAAGTAGCGCACAGCGCAGGTGTCAGAGTCAGCGCCATCAACAGCGAAAATGAAATCGTCAGAATCAGGGTGACCGAAAACTGGCGATAAATCGCGCCGACAGAGCCACTGAAAAATGCCATTGGTATAAAGACTGCAATCAGCACCAGGGTAATGGCAATAATGGCGTTGATAATCTGCCCCATCGCCTTGCGTGTGGCGGCGCGTGGCGCAAGCCCCTCTTCCGACATGATGCGCTCCACATTTTCCACCACCACAATGGCATCATCCACTACGATGCCGATAGCCAACACCATGGCAAACAGCGTCAGCATGTTGATCGAATAACCCATGGCGTACAGCCCCAAGGTGGCGCCGATCAGCGCAATCGGTACGACAATGCTGGGGATGAGCGTGGCGCGAAAATTTCCCAAGAATAAATACATCACCATGAACACCAGCAACATCGCCTCTGCCAGCGTTTTTACCACTTCACGTATTGAAATTTCAACAAAGCGCGAGGTATCGTAAGGTACGACCCAATCTATCCCTTCGGGGAAAAATTTGGCCAGTTCGGCCATCTTGGCCTTAACCGCCTTGGCTGTGTCCAGCGCGTTCATGCCGGGAGCCAAGCGAATAGCAATGGTCGAAGCGGGCTGACCATCCAGTCTGGCGACGACAGAATAATCCTGCGCGCCCAGTTCGACTCGTGCCAAATCTTTCACGCGCACGGTAGAACCATCTGGGTTGGCACGTACGATCACATTGCCGAATTCTTCTGGCGTAGATAACCTGCCGCGTGTGACGATCACGGCATTCAATTGTTGGCCGACCAGTGCGGGTAATTGCCCTAACTCGCCCGTGGCTAACTGCACATTTTGCGCCCGCACTGCGCGCGCCACATCGCCCGGAGTGAGGCTGTACGCATACAGACGCTCGGGCTTAAGCCATATCCGCATCGCATATTCGGTGCCAAAGAGTATCCCTTCGCCGACACCGGGCACACGACGTATGCTCTCCATCACATGAGCTGCGGCGTAACTGCCCAGCGCCACATTGTCGCGACTTTTGTCAGGCGAGATCAGTGTGACAAACATTAAGAAATTACGCGCCGACTTAGCCACCGTGACACCCTGTCGCCGCACATCTTCGGGCAGACGCGCTTCGACGCGCTTGATGCGGTTCTGAGTTTCGATTGCAGCCACATCCAGATCGGTGCCGGACTTAAAAGTGAGCGTGATGGATCCCCGCCCCAGTTCAGAAGACGAATCCATATACAGCAGATTCTCAATGCCATTCATTTCCTGCTCTATCAAGGCGACGGCAGTTTCTTCGACAGCCTGGGCAGACGCACCGGAGTAACTGACGGAAATAGATAGCGCTGGCGGTGCCACAGCCGGATAAGAAGTAACCGGCAAATTGGACAGCGCCAAGCCACCTCCCAGCAGAATGACTAAGGCAATGACCCAAGCAAAGATGGGGCGATCAATAAAGAAATTGGCTAACATAAATTTTTAGAGTGATCCCTACCCGCTATTTTTTAGCGCTTGGATTTTTTGAGGGCGTATTCATTCCAGCTGGGCTGGACGCGGGATTGCCAGGTGTAGCCAGCCCAGATGTCGTTGGTAGTGCTATGGCTTTTACCACGCTACCCGGACGTGCTTTTTGTAAGCCATTCACGATCACTTTTTCGCCACCTTGCAAGCCTTCAGTAACAATAAAATCGCTGCCTGACATACTGCCGGTCTTGATCGGCCTAGCCGACACATTGCCCTGCTCGTCCACCACCATCACCATTTGACCTTGCGGCCCCGCCTGAATGGCGCGCTGAGGAATGCGTATCGCATGATCCGCATTGGCCTGAGGTAGCCGCACACTGACAAACATGCCGGGCAACAATTCTCGTTGCGGGTTTAGAAAAGCTGCGCGCAACGATACGCTGCCCGTGCTAGGGTCAACAGCCAGATCCGAAAACAACAACACACCAGGCTGTGAATAAATCGTGCCATCTTCCAGAACAAGCTCGACCTTGGTAGATCGGTTACGTTTCAACTTGCCCGATTTAATAGCCTGTTGCAGACGCAGCACATCAGATCCAGACTGATTGAAGTTGGCATAAATTGTATTAATTTGTTCTATGGTTGCTAAGTGAGTCGCCTCGCCACGCCCCACCAGCGCGCCTTCACTTACAAGCGAGCGCCCTATGCGACCCGAAATGGGCGCGGGCACCCGGCTGTTGTTCAAGTCCTCTCGTGCTTTGGAGAACACTGCATCGGCCTGCTTCACCTTGGCCTCAATCAGATCATACCCTTGCTGACTGACCGCCTTGGATTCAAGCAGCGACTGGTAGCGAGTCAAGGTCTGCCGGGCATTTCCCAAATCTGATTTAGCCGCTTCAAAGACAGTTTGATAGTTGGCGGAATATATTTGATAGAGTGCTTCACCCTCTTTGATTTCACTGCCCTCGGTAAACAGCCGCTTTTCAATAATGCCTTCTACTCTGGCTCTGACCTCAGCCGTTCGATAGGCTTGCAGACGACCGGGAAGGTCTTGTGTCAGCACGGTTGCGCTAGGCGTTGCAACGACCACCTCCACCTCAGGCGGCGGGGGAGCTTCACTCGCTTTGGGGCTGGGTTGCGTATCACCCGCGCCACATGCTGCGAGCATTAGCGTTAAAAAAATGGGCGCAAGGAACGCTTGGCTATACAGCATATATTTATCTTGAAACATCTAGCCATTCTCCAATGAACATTATTGCTTCACGACACCCGAAAACCCTGAAAATCCTTGTGAATAGAACTTTAGCTCGACATGATATGCAACACAACACAATCTTGCAGCTCAAGCTGATGACGTTGTTGATGAACCCTCGCGTTGGGTCAAGTTACATTCGCAAGGAGTGCATCGGCAATGCTTCCCGCTGTTAGATTTTTTGCTTGATGGCGAGTATCGCCTGATTACGCAAGGTACGCAGCAATGCCAATTGACTTTGCGTAACCTGCAGACTGTTAGCATCTTGCCTGTCAGCATAAATCAGCCCGATCGCTTTTTTATTTACCATGATGGGCAGCAACAGAAAGCACTGAACATCTACAGCAGCGCGAAACCAAGATGGAATTTTGCTGGCGATATTAGTAGCTTGTACGTCTTCAATAACAATATCCAAACCTTTAGCCAGAGCCAAGTGAAATACATCAGGCGTAAATGTCAGCGGAAATCGAAAGAGTGGAATAATGTCCTCTATTCGTTCACCAAACCCCGACCTCGCCGTCATAACATTCTGCTTGTTATCCCGAATAAAAATCAGGGTATGCTTGAAGCCAAGGCTTCGATAAATTGTTTCTAGTACCATTTGCAATACATCGTTGAGCTTAAAGTCCTCCACTAAAGTATTGGTCACATCCTGAATGCCAGCGCTCAATATAGCCTCTGGATTAAGCGGGGCTGCTGTTTCGATGCTGCTTGTATCTTTACCCACATTCAGCGCCGCATCGAGAGTGGTTACCCCACCCATATCATTGTTCGCACCCTGTGTAACGTCAACTGTTGGCTCAGCGTGTCCGCTCCACTTACGCACTTTTTTCAGCATTGGACTTTTAGAGATGTTGAGCCCGATGGTTGCCGATCGCTGAGTAAGCTCAACCAGACCGCTTTCCAGAACTTTTGAAAATGTGCTTTCAGAAATTTGCACCGCCCCTGCATATCGCGCGCTAAGTTTCTTTAACGCCTGCTTCTTATCTTGGGGTTCGGTTACAGCGGAGATTGCACATAACTCATGCGCCATATTCACTGTTACGGCCAAGTGATCGGTATAGCTATTCGGTTTCATAATGTTGTCTTTAGACAATTTTTGCATCCCGGCAACCAAGCGGCTTGGGAAATTCCAGTTTTTGGCAACCCCGATACCAAGATCGTTATATGACAATCCCAACACTTTGATCGCGGCCTGATCTTCATTCAGTCCTTGATCCTCCATCATGCGAACAATCTGTTGGCTTTCTTCAAAAAAATAAAATTTGGCGAGCATCCTGCCCAGATTGTGAAACATCGCGCAAATCATCGCCTCTTCTGCATCTCCGACGCGGCCACCCGGAGCAAGCTGCGCGGCGATAATGCCAGCAAAAAACGAGGAAATAATTTCGTCTTTCAGTTCCTGTGCCTGCGATTTGTTCTGCAAAAACTCCAGCAGAATAAGCGTCATTGCTAGATTCCGTACCGTTTCAAATCCAATAATAACTACCGCCTTGGAGATGGTGTTAATGTTGCCGCCGAATTGCCCGTAAGAAACGGTATTGACCAGCTTGAGTAATTTGTTGGTCAGCGCGAAATCTTGCAGAATGGTCTGAGCCAGCTTGCCGGGACTCGACAAATTAGAGGAAACTATCTTATTGATTTCAGTGATGATGCCCGACAGAGCGGGGAAGTCACTCTTGCTGCGCATCCGTCGCAACAGAAAATCCAGCGTACTATCATCATTCTTGGTTGCGTTTTTATTGGTTGAACTTTCCTGGGTGGCATCGAGGTAATTCAGCAATTCCTGACGCATGGTCATAGCGTTCGGAAAACGCTCCTCAGGATTTTTAGCTATCGCCTTCAAGATAATGCCTTCCAGCTTCTCATCCACGTTGCCATTGCGAGTGGAAGGCGCATCAGCTTTTTCGTTCGCATTGCGATTAAGAATCTGGAAAACATCGCCGCCTTCGACCACAGGTGCGCCAGTTACCATCTCATACAGTGTCATGCCGACCGAAAATAGATCTGAACTGAGACTAGGGCCCTTAGCCGAGATACATTCCGGGGCCATGTATTGCGGCGTGCCAGTAACTGCTCCCAACTCATCCGGCTTCTGTGAAATAATTCGGGCAATACCAAAATCCATCACCATCGCTTGCCCGTCCGCAGCAATCATCACATTGGCAGGCTTAATGTCGAGGTGCATTACGCTTTGTGCATGGGCGCAGGTCAGCGCGTCCAACACACTGGCCGCAATTCGTGCCGAGTTAGCCAGGGGTATCGCACCAGAGCGTTGCAACAAATGCGCCAGTGTTTCACCTTCTATGTATTCATATACCAGATAAGGAGCGCCATCGTGCTCCCCTGCGTCATGCAAAGTAATGATGTTGGCATGCTGTAGCTTGCTGGCAATCCGAGCCTCGCGTAACAAATTGTCGGTCTTCTGGCCAGAAGATTTTCTGAGCGTTTTGACAGCGACCTGACGCTCCAGCTCCGAATCATAAGCAAGATAAACGACCCCCTGCGCTCCCCGACCCAGTTCACGTAGAATTTCAAAGCGTCCGATTGATTTTGATGGCATAAAAAATAGAAATTATTATTTAGAAGATAATCATATCAGGCTATTACCAATTCAGCGGCAGTAGTCGAGGTGGCTGGTTTTATTTTGCGGGTCGGTTTCGGTGGTGACGCGGTTGAGTAGGTCATAGTGATAGGTGGTGAGGTAGATCGGATCACCGACGTAGTACGGACGGCTTGCGCTCTTGACCCGACCCAGATTGTCGTATTCAGTGTCTATGCGGATAGCACGGTTGTCAAAGCCTGCAGTCTGGCTGCGGATTTCACGGTTGAATTTGTCAAAATAAAGGGTGCGGGTCGCCGTGCCGGGTTTGGAGGTGGTCATATAGTAAGCGGCGCGTGATCAACTGCTTTTTTCATGTTCACCCATCACACAATGATAAACTGCCGCCTTATTTCAGCAGGCGTTCCAGGATGAATTTTAATTTACTAAGTCAAGACGGCCTCGCCCGTCGCGGCACTCTGCAACTCACTCACGGCATTGTCGAGACACCTGTTTTTATGCCGGTTGGCACCTATGGCACGGTCAAGGCGATGTCGCCGCTTGAGTTGCGCGAGATTGGCGCACAAATTGTATTGGGCAATACTTTTCATCTGTGGCTGCGTCCAGGGCTGGAGGTGATCGAGGCGCACGGCGGGCTGCATCGTTTCATGGGATGGGATGGGCCGATACTGACCGATTCGGGCGGTTTTCAGGTGTTCAGCCTGGGGGCGCTACGCAAGATCAGCGAAGAGGGCGTGGCATTTCAATCACCGGTGAATGGTGACAAATGTTTTCTGTCGCCCGAAGAATCTATGCGTATTCAGAAAATATTGAATTCCGATATTGCCATGATATTTGACGAGTGTACGCCTTATCCGGCGGATGAAAAAACTGCAACGCAGTCTATGCAGCTCTCGCTGCGCTGGGCTGAGCGCAGCAAGCGTGCCCATGAGGGCAACGATAATGCGCTATTTGGTATCGTACAGGGTGGCATGTATGAGCATGTGCGCGATGTGTCGCTGGCAGAATTGCGTAACATTGATTTTGATGGCTTTGCCATTGGCGGCTTGTCGGTGGGCGAACCTAAAGAGGATATGTTGCGAATTTTGCAACATACCGCACCGCAACTCCCCACTGAAAAACCACGCTACCTGATGGGCGTGGGTACGCCGGAAGATTTGGTGGATGCGGTCGCGCAAGGTATAGATATGTTTGACTGCGTGATGCCGACGCGCAATGCGCGCAACGGCATGATGTTCACCCGACACGGCGACATCAAAATTAAAAACGCGCAATACCGAATGGATATGCGCCCACTGGATGAGCAGTGCGAATGTTACACCTGCCGAAATTTTAGCCGCGCTTATCTGCACCACCTCCATCGCATCGGCGAGATTCTGGGCGCACGGCTGAATACCATACACAACTTGCATTATTATCAGGTGTTGATGCGCGAGATTCGGGCAGCCATTGAGTCTAAGCAGTTCAACCGCTTTGTTTCCAGCTTCAGGCAAGCCCGTATCGGTTCGTGATAGAATCCGCCGCTTCAAAATATCAGGATAGTTATTATGTTTATTAGCAACGCATATGCAGAAGCCGCAGCAACCTCAACCAGTCCTGGTTTTATCGAATTTCTGCCGCTAGTTGGTTTGGCCGCAGTATTTTATTTTTTGATTCTGCGACCGCAACAAAAACGTAGCAAGGAACAAAAAACTATGCTGGGCGGGCTGCAAAAAGGGGATGAAGTGGTCACCTCTGGTGGGGCACTGGGGCGTGTGACCAAGATTGGCGACAACTATGTGAGCGTAGAAATCGCCGATAACGTGACCGTCCAATTCCAGAAAAATACGATTCAAACCGTGTTACCCAAGGGAACCATTAAGTCAATTTAAGGTGCTGCAATGAACCACTACCCGCTTTGGAAATACCTGCTTATTTTTTTGACGCTGGCCTTGGGCTTTGTTTATACACTGCCCAATTTTTACGGCGAATCGCCTGCGGTGCAAGTGCTGCCCTTGCGCGCCAACCTTAAAGCTGACACTGCGCTTTTGCAGCGTGTAGAAGAATCGCTCAAGGCTGCCAGCCTGAATCCTGAGACAACCGCGCTCGACGCCACCAGCGTCAAGGCCCGTTTCAATGACACCGACAGCCAGATCAAGGCCAAGGACATTTTGCAAGCGCAATTGGGTGAGGATTATGTCGTAGCGCTAAACCTGTTGCCGCGCTCGCCGCAGTGGTTGACCGACATCAAGGCACTGCCCATGTATCTGGGTCTGGATTTGCGCGGCGGCGTACATTTCCTGCTGCAAATAGACATGAAAGCCGCACTGGACAAGGCATTGGAATCTGCCTCCAGTGATATACGCAGCGCCCTACGCGAACAGAATATCGCCTACTCTGGTGTCAGCCGAGAAGATAAGCTGGTGACCATTAAATTCCGCGACACAGCAGCGCGCAGCAAGGGCGAAGACGAGCTCAAGCAACGTTTTAACGGCTTAACCTTCAACGAGCGCGATGAAGGCGGTGAATTTCTGTTAATCGCCACACTCAAGCTGGAAGAAGAAAAACGCATACGAGAAGCAGCCGTGCAGCAAAATCTGGTCACCTTACGCAACCGCGTCAACGAACTGGGTGTGGCTGAACCGGTCATTCAACAACAAGGTCTGGATCGCATCGTGGTGCAACTACCCGGCGTACAGGACACGGCGCGCGCCAAAGACATTCTAGGGCGCACCGCAACACTGGAAGTCAGGCTGGTGGACGATCAAGCCAGCATGGGTGCGAGTGCGCCATATGGCACGGAAATGTTCAAAGACCGCGATGGCACTATGCTGTTGGTAAAGAAAAGCGTACTGCTGACTGGCGAACGCATTAACGACGCGCAACCTGGATTTGACAGCAGTAGCAATGAAGCTGCGGTACACATCAATCTGGACAGTATCGGCGCGCGTAAATTTAAGGAGGCAACCCGCGAAAACGTAGGCAAGCGCATGGCCATTATCCTGTTTGAAAAAGGTCGGGGAGAAGTCATTACTGCGCCAGTAATACGTGAAGAAATAGGCGGCGGCAGGGTGCAAATTTCTGGCCAGATGAGCACTGAAGAAGCCAAAGATGTGTCGCTGCTGTTGCGCGCTGGCGCGCTGGCGGCACCGATGGAAATCATCGAAGAGCGCACCGTCGGCCCCAGCCTGGGTGCGGACAACATCAAGCGCGGTTTTGATTCCACCAAGATCGGTTTCGCCGCCATCGCAATTTTCATGATTGCTTATTACCTGATATTCGGTGGCATTTCCGTGCTGGCCTTGGGCGCCAATCTGCTGCTGCTGGTGGCACTGCTGTCCTTGCTGCAAGCCACGCTGACTTTGCCGGGTATGGCGGCTATTGCCTTGACCCTAGGCATGGCGATCGATTCCAACGTCTTGATCAACGAGCGTATCCGCGAAGAACTGCGTAACGGCATTACGCCGCAGTCTGCCATTCATGCCGGTTATGACCAAGCGTTTCGCACCATACTCGATTCCAACATCACCACCCTGATCGCGGGCATCGCGCTGTTCATGTTCGGCTCCGGCCCGATACGCGGTTTTGCCGTCGTGCTGTGCTTGGGCATCGCAACCTCAATGTTCAGTTCAGTGTTGGTGTCGCGCGCGCTGGTTAACCTGCTGTATGGTCGCAAGCCACGGCTGACCAAAGTCTCAATCGGCTAAGGAAGATAAAATAATGGAATTTTTCAGCTTCAAACGCGACATCCCGTTCATGAGCTATGGGCGGTTGACCACTACCATTTCTTTGGTTACTTTTCTGCTGGCCGTATTTTTCCTCGCCACGCGCGGACTGCATTTAGGCGTTGATTTTACCGGCGGCACGGTGCTGGAAGTGCATTACGCGCAGTCGGCTGATCTCGCCAAGGTGCGCGAGCAGCTCGCAGCGACAGGCTTGCCGGATGCGCTGGTGCAGAATTTCGGTTCCAGCAAGGATGTGCTAATCCAGATTCCGCTCAAGCAGAATACCTCGGGCGCAAAACTGAGCGAGCAAGTGCTGGACACGCTGCGCCAACATGATGCCAG
>JANONO010000166.1:0-1987 GCA_031420875.1 Gallionellaceae bacterium
CAAGCGCGCATGAACATCTTAGCCCAGCTCACCCGCTTGCGCCGCGCCGCCTGCGATCCGCGCATCGTCACCCCGGCCTTTCCTGCACCGGGCAGCAAAGTGCAGACCTTCACCAACCTGGCCACCGAGCTGGTGGCCAACGGCCACAAGGCACTGGTGTTCAGCCAGTTCGTGGACTTTCTCACTTTGCTGCGCGAAGCGCTCGACGCGGCCAAGGTCGAATATCAATATCTGGATGGGGCCACCCCCGCCGCCGAACGCACTAAACGTGTTGCTGCGTTTCAGGCGGGCAAGGCCGATCTATTTCTCATCAGCCTGAAAGCCGGCGGCTTTGGCCTCAACCTGACCGCTGCCGACTACGTGGTGATTACCGACCCGTGGTGGAACCCCGCCGCCGAAGATCAAGCCACCGGACGCGCCCACCGCATGGGACAACTGCGCCCGGTCACGGTGTATCGACTGGTCACACAAGGTACGGTGGAAGAACACATCGTCGGCCTGCACAACGACAAACGTGCACTGGCCGAGAGTATTCTGGGTGAAGGGGATGCGGTCAGCATTCCTTCGACTGAGGAATTGATTTCCTTGATTCGAGGGTGAGGTCAACCTCCACACCAATCCGCAATTTCTTGTAGTGCAGTTGACTCAGGTCAGCCACATTTTCACCCGATGCCGCAACGACCAAAATCTCGCGCGCCAGTTGAGAAAAATCGGCACGGAAATGCACTGAGCTTTTCAGTACCAGTATGCGTTGCTGTGCCGGATCAACACCAAGGTGGCGGAACATCGCTTGATCTGCGGCCTGCTGTTTGTGGCTGCTAACCAGTATTTGTATGCCATTCAGCCGCAAACACGCCATCAAACCCAGATTCATTTTGCATCCCCGGTAAAACGCTCCGGTTCCGGTGAATTGCCCATTACCCAATGCTTCAACGGTATAGCGCCCAATGAGTGGAGCAGCGCCAATGCCACTGCGCGCACCCAGAGTCAGATCAACCATAGCACCCACCCCAGCGGCATGTGCCGCTGCGGCGGCGACCGGGTCGCACAGTAAACCAACGCAAGCATTCGGTGCGCGCTGGCGCACCAGCTCATGCAGAATATCCGTGGTATCTCCGGCGGCACCGCCGCCCGGATTGTCCTGCGTGTCGGCTAGAATAATCGTCCCATCGCGGTGACTGGAGAGCGCATGACTCACTGCCTGTGCCGCGCTGTAGAGATGTCCGTTGAAAGCCTTGCGCTGCGCCAGCATGGCATCAAATAATTGTTGTGCCACTGCTTCGGTGGCAGCGGCATCTCCGCCATAAGCAATCACCGTCGGACCACAATCATAAATATCGGCCAGCGGAAAACCCGGCACGATAGACGCACTGATATTGCTATCGCGCTCGATTTGTTCGACCCGATTCACCAACGATGCCAGCGGTTCGATCAAGGTGCATTGCCACGGCAACGCAATCAAAAAAGGAATTTGGCGATACGCCTTGTGCAATTTTTCACCGGCCAGTATGCGTTGCAGAAGAATCGCTGCGCGCCGTCCGGTATCACTCATATCCACATGCGGATAGGTGCGATAGACCGTTATAGCATCGCTCAGCGCCACCATGCGCGGGCTGATGTTGGCATGAAAATCCAGTGCGACAACGATGGGTATATCAGCACCGACAATGGCGCGTACCCGTTCCAGCAACTCGCCTTCGCCATCGTCAATATGCTCGGCCACCATCGCGCCATGCAAATCGAGAAACAGCGCATCAACTGGCATGACTTGCATTAACTCGTGTGCCAGCATCGCCCAGATTTTTTCATAGGCAGATTGTGCAACAGACCCAGATGGATTAGCAGAAGCCCACAGCAGCGGCAGTAATTCATGGCCGCAAGTCTTCGCCTCTTTGATGAAACCGGCAATGGCAATGTTGGCTTCGCTAAACTCGTCCAGCAAAGCCTTGCCCTGCACCAGACCGGGCCAAGCATCTGCGGTAAGGAA
>JANONO010000167.1:0-2422 GCA_031420875.1 Gallionellaceae bacterium
CAAAGCGTCAGCAACGCTCAGGATGCTGGCACAGTCGCTGCAAAACTGCTGGAAACATTGCGGCTGCCTTATTGGGTCAAGGGTAAAGAGTTACATATCAGTGCCAGTATTGGCATTGCCATTTTTCCAGATGACGGAAAAGACGTGAACGCCTTACTCAAGAACAGCGATACGGCCATGTACCACGCCAAGGAAATAGGCCGAAATAATTATCAGTTTTACACCCCTGATTAAGATTAAAGAGGCTAGGCTCTCATAGCACTCGGTTCAGCGGGCTGTCACATGGCGAGACCTGAATTACTCCTCCAACGAAACATTCCGTGTTTCAGGCAGGAAAACAAAGCCAATTACAAAGGCCAGCATCAATAATCCAACCGGATACCACATGCCAGCAATCGCGTCCCCTGCTTTTACGCTGAGTAGCGTGACCATGAACGGTGACATGCCGCCTATCCAGCCCGCGCTGAGGTTGTGCGGCAGTGCAACAGCCGTGTAGCGTGTGCGTGCGGTGAATAATTCGGCCAGCGTGGCAGTTTGTGGGCCGGTAATGAGTCCGACAGCGACCAGCAGAATAACCAACAGCAAAAATATCATCACGCGATTTATTTGCGAGGGGTCGGCGGATTCTGTCCAACCCTCCGATTTCAACACTTGCGTCAGTACTGATGGTTGAAAGCCGGTCACTTCGCTATTACCAATACGCACGGTCGTTGAATTTATTGGCAGCGCCGGATGCAGCGTGTATGACACGCCCAGCTTGACCAGCAATTCCTGATTGCGCTCACAGTCATTTTCGGTTTTGGAGAATGGGTCATAGGCGCAAGATTCGCCGTGCAACGTCACCGGTACTTCGCGATTAAAACGCTCCAGCGCGGGATTGCCGTAGTGCATCAGCCCTTTGAAAACTGGAAAGATAGCTAGGCAACCAAGCAGCAGTCCGGCCAACAACACGGGTCTGCGGCCAATTCGATCTGATAACCAGCCGAAAAAAATGGTCAGTGGAAATAGCAAGAGTGTGCTCAACATCACCAGTGTCCCGGCTAGTTGCGGATCGAGCCTGACCACGTTTTTTAAATAGACATTGACATAAACCTGCGACGAAAAGAACAGCAATGAACCACCTGCGGAGATGCAGAAAAAGAGCAAGGCCATGCGACCCAATGTGCGGCGATTGGATAAGCATTCACGCAATGGCGCTTTCGACAAAGCATGTTTATCGCGCAAAGAAATGAATATGGGTGACTCGTACATATTCAAGCGATTCTTGAGCGAGATAAACATCAGCAGGATGGAAAGCAAGAAAGGCACACGCCACCCCCAAGCCTGAAAATCTTCCGCGCTCAAATACGATTGCAGCAACACCACCTGCAAAGTGGAAACCAGAATACCCAATGGCCCCATCAGCTGTAGTACGCTGGTATAAAAACCGCGCTTGTTGGCGGGAGCATGTTCGGTCAGATAAACCGCCGATCCGCCGATTTCGCCACCCACTGCAAACCCCTGTAGCAACCGTAATATCAGTAGCAGCACGGGTGCCAAAATACCCACTTGAGCGTAAGTCGGCAACAATCCGACGCAGAATGTGGAAACTCCCATCACGATGATTGTGGCGATAAATATTGGGCGACGTCCGTGTTTATCTGCCAGCGATCCGAATAGTGCTGCGCCTAACGGACGCACCAACATTCCGACTCCGAATGTGGCCAGACTGGCCAACAGCGCGGCAACCGGATTGTCTTGAGGAAAAAACAGCGTACTGAAATAAATGGCTAGCGAGGCAAATGTGAGGAAGTCATACCATTCCAGAAAAACACCAAAGCAAGCTGCAATGGCGACCTTACGCTGAATAATTGCAGGCTCTGGTGGTGGTCTGTTATCGGCCATTTGCTGATCTACAAGGAAAGGTATGCTTGCTATTTTAAAGACGCCGCATACTTGGGCAGCTTTAAACTAAATTTTGGCTCCCCGACCTGGACTCGAACCAGGGACCTGCGGATTAACAGTCCGTCGCTCTACCAACTGAGCTATCAGGGAATTGATGAGGTCGCCATACTACTGACTGTCGGCATTCTGGTCAACAAGCTTGTCACTTCAAAACAACAAAGTAAGCAAAATATCCGTGAGGCAAGGCGTTATTTATTTCTCGGATCATCCGCCGGGTTGACATAATTGATACCCCACGGACCCGTACCATGTAATTGAAAAACAGTTTCCTCATTGCCAGTAAAGGCGAACATGGGCATTCCTGGAGGCATCATGGTGACGCTACCAGCCGGATAGGTATTGGCTTTAGCGGAATCGAACTTCTCCCCTATACCCAAATTAAAAACCCCGGAGATTACCGTGACTCGCTCAAACACAGGATGAGTGTGCGCGGGCACCTTGAAATTGGGGGGTAACTTGATGCGCATCGTAAACGGCA
>JANONO010000168.1:0-2317 GCA_031420875.1 Gallionellaceae bacterium
CAACTGACCTTGTGAAGCGCAATGACTCCGTAAATTAATGTTTTGTAACGGTATAGCCGTTTCGGTGCGCCGAGCTTTATTCCGGTGACTGGACTCGTCCTAGCTGTTCCGCCGAAAAAGGGTAACAACCGGATAAGCACGGATTTAACTAGCAAATTTTTTGGATCTTCTAAATATCTATTTTTGCGGGGTACATTTTTGGAAAAACCTTGGCAGGGTGGGCCGCCAACTAAAACATCAAGCTCGCCAGGCATAATACCAACTGCTTGCATGAATTTTTCAGGGGTGGTAATTGTAATGTCTGTATTCAACGCTTTTGCATCAGGAAAGTTGTGCTTAAAACTGGCAAGATATTTTTTCTCAATATCAATGCCAGCTATTACATTAAATCCGGCTCTTTGCAGCCCAACAGAAATGCCGCCGCAGCCACAGAATAAATCTATGGCTTTAGGTTTGGTTGCGAGTACCATTTAATAATTCTCCAGATCACAATTATTTGTGACTCATCGTATACAATTTGGATCGGCACTGCAATAGCTAGCCAGCCTCTTCCTGAGGTTTTAGGTTCAAAATAATCAAGTGATACAATTCGCGCCCTTTCATTCAGTTTTAAGGTTGCGTCATGCACACACTCATTTGCGGCTCTATGGCCTACGACACCATCATGGTGTTTCAGGATCAATTCAAAAAGCATATTCTCCCGGAAAAAATACATATGCTGAACGTGGCATTTCTGGTGCCGGAAATGCGCCGCGAGTTTGGCGGGTGCGCGGGCAATATCGCCTACAACCTTAAGCTACTCGGCAATAATCCGCTCATCATGGCGACCGTGGGCGATGATTTTTCCAACTATGCATTACGCTTGGAAAAGCTCGGCTTGAGCCAGGCGCACATCCGTCACATTCCCGGTAGCTACACCGGGCAAGCGTTCATCACCACCGATCTGGACGACAATCAGATCACCGCATTTCATCCCGGCGCGATGAGTTTTTCGGAGCGGAATCATGTCAGCGACGCTCAAAAAATCAGCCTCGGCATCGTCTCACCAGACGGGCGCGGTGGCATGATGCAGCACGCACGCGAATTTCACGAGGCGGGTATTCCCTGGATGTTCGATCCGGGGCAAGGGCTGCCGATGTTCGGCGGTGAAGAATTGCTGCAATTTGTAGCGCAGGCTGACTACGTGACGGTGAATGATTACGAGGCGCAATTGCTGCAAGACAAAACCGGCAAAAAAATTGAAGCGCTTGCTAAAACCGTCCGCGCTTTTATCATCACACGCGGCAGCGAAGGTTCGATCATCTATGCCGATGGCAAAGAGATCATCATTCCCTGCGCTCAACCCACTGCACTGCTCGATCCCACTGGTTGCGGTGATGCGTATCGCGCAGGCTTGCTGCATGGTATTCAACAAGGCTGGGATTGGGAAACTTCCGGTAGGCTGGGCGCGCTGTTGGGAGCACTCAAAATTGCCAGTCGCGGCGGACAAAATCACGCGCCGACTCGTGCTGAATTGATGGGTTTGTATAAGCAACACTTCGGGTGTGACATCAGCTTACAAGACTAGTTTAAAACGACATTATTTCAATGATCCTAAAAACCGCAGTTACCACCCCGCTCATGCTTCGATACACCTTGCTGCGCAAGGCACTCAGCACGAACGGGGTTGTAACCCGTTGGGTAACGGTGTCCGGCGCACAAATGATCACGCAGTCAATAACATCAACATGGCGGGCTGCTATGGAGCCCCAGTCGAGCGCATTTATTAAATCGTTTTGTTGGGCAGGGTTTTTATTATTCAGGCTCCAAGGAGAACTGGAAAACTAAAAAACTGAAAAACTGAAAATAGTTCTTGACCTGCCTGGCAGGAGGTGCAAAAAATTTGTACCTGCAAACCCCCTGCTTAAAAACCATTTATGCCCTCTCAACTCCGTCACATCAAACAAATATTTACCTGTGGAACCGTGCTTGAAGAATGGTTCTCGCCTATGGCAGGGATTCTGGCAAGGTGTCGTTTTAGCAGATGTCGCTTCAGCGATGCGCCTTTTAAAGCGCTGCCAATGATGCCGTTCATTTTGTCTGGTTGCTTGCGCCAGATACTCGCGGCCAGCTCATTGCGCGAGTATGTTCAAACGCTATTTCATCTCGATACCCATCAAACCCAAGCCCCGATCGCCCGCTCCACCTGGTCGGATGCACTGGCATCGTCTGGGCGCAGAGATGTGCTGCGCCCGGCCGTCGCGCAACTCGTCGAACAGGCGCGGAACACCTTGCCCGATCTGCTCGCTCACGTAGCAGGAATCGGTTCTCGTGAAGC
>JANONO010000169.1:0-2369 GCA_031420875.1 Gallionellaceae bacterium
TCTCCCTATTTGACGCGGATGTCCGTAATCGCTGGATGAATGTTTTGATGCGGGTACGAATAATTTTCATGACCCCGCCACAACATTTGCAGCGTATCGCCGGGCGCGGTTGCGGCGGAGGGAGCACAACACGTTTGAGCATCTGCACCAGCGGCACCAGTTTGCTGTTGGGATGCAAAAAGCCGAAGTTGGGGTTGTAAGCCCAAACCGGCGGAATTTTTCCGGCAGTCAGATTATGAGTGCCGGAAAACCTATTAACCACGGTTTCCGTATAAAAATGCAAGCCGACAGTGTTTTTCGGTCAGATTTCTTGTCTCAAACTAAACCTAAAGTGGCGAGCCAACCCAGTGGACGACAAACATCTGCTTTGCGTTAAAAGCCTCGCAAATGCTAGCTTTGCGGTCAATTCTGAAAATTCCGTCGATTTGGGCTTACTACAACCCCTAAAGCTGATCCAGAAGCTAAAATTCGCGCGCTCTGGACGGCGCAAGGCGTACCGGAAGAAATGCAAAATGCGCTTGTTGCGGATATCGCCGCAAAGGCGCAGCCCGGCGCACAAGTTGGCCCGTTCACCATTCCCGTAAATTAAGCCCGCACCATATATGTTCGTGTCATGAATTCGTTGTTCTTTGATGATGCAACCCACACCAGGATATTTTCGCGGACGCGAAAACCGGGATGCCCATTCCAGGCGCGCGCCTTCGTGCTGGGTCACTTCCGCGACTAGCCGCCAGTCACCTTTCAGGCCAGCCCTTGCCTGACGCTCAATAAGGGGCTGCCAGCTCCCCTACTCCCGCTGTGCCGGGTTCCGGCAATCTGCCAACCCCCTTTGCCGCTGGGCTTATCCCCAAACCCACGCACGGCACTTTGCGCCCTGCTCTAAGCCTTAAACCAACCATCACTCCGTGCTTATCTGGTTGTCTCCCAAGCATACTACCGGTAGTATGTTGGGGATCTGTTCCGATGTGTGACAACCATGGTTATCGACGTGCTTCAGCGAGACGACTTGCCGTTTCCGCGCTCGCTTCCAGAATTCCAACGACTGTTCCCGGACGAAGCTGCCTGCGCGGCCTACCTTGAGCGCGCCAGATGGAGTGATGGATTCATCTGTGGCCACTGCGGCTCGCTTGGTGAGCCGTACCGTCACCAAATTCATGTACCATGAAATTTTTAGGAGAAACTCATGCAAATACCGTTACAAATCACTATCCGCGACATGGATCACTCGGAGGCGCTCGAAACGCACATCCGCGACAAGGCGAACAAACTGGAGGAATTTTTCAACCGCATCACGTCTTGCCGGGTGGTGGTTGAAATGCCGCACAAGCATCATCATCAGGGCAAGCAGTTCAATGTGCGGATAGACATCAGTGTGCCCGGCAACGAGATTGCGGTTAACCGCGACCATGCCGAAGATGCTTATGCGGCCTTGCGCGACGCCTTCGATGCCGCCAAACGCCAGCTTGAAGATCACGCCCGGAAAATTCGCGGTAATGTCAAGATTCATGCATCCAAGCACCCGGAAAAAAGTGAAGATTTAATCGGCGAGTAAATTCGCTTCCGCCCAATCAAAACAGGACAGCCATCATGCAAAACGATACCCGCACTCTTGCTCAAAGGCATCGAGGTGGACATACTCGATGACGGCAGCCTCGATCTGCCGGATGGGGTGCTGGTCAGCATCAACTCGGATGCGCACAGTACCTTTGATTTTGCCAACCTTAAGTATGGCATCGGACAGGCGCGGCGCGGCTGGCTGGAAAAAACCGACGTGCTCAACACGCGTTCGTTAGCCGCATTGCGCAAGTTGCTCAAGCGCACCATGTGATTCTAAAAAACTCACTTCACCACGAAGACCACAGAGACCACGAAGGATTTTCACGGGGTTGCGGAATGTTGTGTGCTCATCAAAAAGGTGACATCCATTTATTGAGTAACGAGTTGTTCTACTTCGTGCTCTCTGTGGTCTTCGTGGTTTAACTGCGGTTTTGCGGCGTGAACTTTTCCACGACGCTCACGGTGCTTGTTTGGCACACTTGAGGTCGGTAATGTCAAACATTACGGAGCGGCTTATCACGAAGTGGCTGGTGGCATCCTTGATTGCGGTGGCGTTCAGCAACACGGGCAAGCTCGTGCCGTTCTCGCGCCCGATTTCGAGTTCGAGATTGCGCACTTGGCCGCATTCCTTTAAGCATTGGTAACTTTCCAGGAAGATTTTGCCGCTCGCAGGCGTGAGCAGATCGGTGAGCCTCATTTTGCCCACGACCTCTTCGCGTGTGCGGCCAAGCCACTTGAGCCCGGTGTCGTTGATCTGGATGAACACGCCATCCGGGTCGAGCGAGAGGTAACCGCAGGGGGCGTTGTGGTAA
>JANONO010000170.1:0-5164 GCA_031420875.1 Gallionellaceae bacterium
GATGAATGGCGCGACGCCTAACTCCAACTGGACAGGATTATTCAAACCCGGCGAACGAGTGCGCTTGCGCCTCATTAACAGTTCAGCCATGACCTTCTTTGATGTGCGTATTCCCGGTTTGCAAATGACCGTGGTGCAGGCCGATGGTCAAAATGTAGAACCGGTCACAGTGGATGAGATACGCATGGGCGTAGCAGAAACTTATGATGTGCTGGTCACCCCCAGCCAAGAGGCTTACACGATTTTTGCTCAAAGCATGGATCGCACCGGCTACGCGCGCGGCACACTGGCGCAGCAAACGGGATTGACGGCAGCCGTTCCCGATATGGACAAGCCAGAGCCACTCACGATGGGCGACATGATGGGTGATATGGGCGGCATGACGGGTATGGATCATGGTGATATGGCGATGGATCACAGCAAGCACAATATGAGTGGCATGGAAGGCATGGATGATATGTCTGATATGGCGATGGATCACAGCAACATGGACATGAGTAATATGCAAGGCATGAGCGGGATGGCGGGCGTGGCAGCAAGCCCAACCCCTGTGACAGTACGCCATGCCAAAACCGAATACGGCCCCAGCGTAGATATGCGCGTAGATACGCCACGTACCAACCTCGACGATCCCGGCATTGGCTTACGCAATAACGGTCGCCGCGTATTGACCTATGCCGACCTGAAGAGCTTGCCAGACATTATGGATGCACGCGAGGCCGATCAAGAAATCGAGCTACATCTCACCGGCAATATGGAACGCTACACCTGGTCGCTGGATGGATTGGAATTTGGAAAATCCACACCCGTGCATTTCCCGCATGGCAAACGCATTCGTGTGGTGCTGGTGAATGACACCATGATGTCGCACCCCATGCACTTGCATGGCATGTGGAGCGATTTGGAAAACGCGCAAGGCGAGGTGCAAGTACGCAAGCACACGATCATCGTGCAACCGGCACAGCGCATTAGCTTTCTGGTAACGGCGGATGCACTGGGGCGGTGGGCTTGGCACTGCCATTTACTCTTCCATATGGATGCAGGAATGATGCGCGAAGTGGTGGTCGCTTAAAAACTACTACGCTTGCCAATACTGCGTTAAAAATGTGCTCAAAATCCGGGGTCGTGCAACGACAAACACCAACGTACACTCCGGTTTTTCACCCATTTTCGCCTTGTCTTGGCTGCGCTCGCTACGTTTTTATACTACGGAGAAAAGGATGATAAAAAAACCGATGAAAATATTTGCAACAACCGCACTCGCATTCAGCATGACACTTATCGCGGGGCAGCAAGCCATCGCGGCTGAAACGATGGCCGATATGGATCACAGTACGATGTCCGGCATGGATCACAGCCAGATGGAGCATGATACTTCCACCCCAAGTGCGGCGCGTGATCCGCATGCGTATTCCGGCGGATATAGCTTAGGCGCTATGGCATCACACGGCATGGCCGACCAAGCTTACTTCGGCGGTCTATTGCTTGAACGGCTGGAAACGGTGCAATCGCGTGATGATTCGTTTCAAGAATATGACCTGCAAGGGTGGTACGGCAAGAATTACAACAAGCTGGTACTTAAAGCTGAAGGCGAAGTGGATGAGGGCAAGCTGCACGAAGCACGTGCCGAGTTATTGTGGGGGCATGCGCTGACCGCTTATTGGGATACACAGTTAGGGCTGCGCTACGACAGTGGCCTCACACCGAATCGGCGGTGGTTGGCAGCTGGTGTGCAGGGACTCGCACCCTATTGGTTTGAAGTAGATATGACTGCTTATCTCGGCGAACAAGGTCGCACCGCTTTGCGCTTGAGTGCGGAATACGAGTTGCTGCTGACGCAAAAACTGATCTTGCAGCCGAGCGTGGAAGCAAATTTTTACGGCAAACAAGATGCGGCCAGCGAATTGGGATCGGGCTTGAGCGACCTAAGCACGGGCCTGCGTCTGCGCTATGAAATACGCCGCGAATTCGCGCCTTACGTGGGTGTGGAGTGGAGCGGAAAGCATGGCGGCACGGCCGATTACGCGCGTGCAGCGGGTGAGCGCACCCAAGAAACCCGTTTGGTGGCCGGTGTGCGATTCTGGTACTGATAAAAAATTTTTAACTTTTGAAAGATAACGAAACATGATTAACATTCTGCCCAACTGGCACCCCATCTTTGTCCACTTCACCGTGGCCTTGCTCATCGTCGCGGCAGCACTGCACCTGCTGTCGCACTTCATATCAAACAGCGAACTAAAAAATCAACTGGTCACCACCGCTCGCTGGAATTTGTGGATCGGCATCGGCGCTACTCTGTTTACCGTCGCCGCAGGCTGGTACGCTTTTAACACCGTCAACCACGACGAACCCTCGCACCTTGCCATGATTGAACACCGCAACTGGGCTATGGCTACGTTCACGGTGCTGCTGGGGATTGCTGCATGGGAATATTATTTGTATCGTCATCGCAAAAGCAAGGGTTGGTTATTCACCGCCCTACTGGTGTTCGCGGCGAGTCTGCTGTTGTCCACCGCTTGGCATGGCGGAGAATTGGTTTACCGTTATGGTCTGGGTGTAATGTCTATGCCTAAAGTGGAAGGTGCAGGCCATGACCACCATCACGATGACGCTGGCCACAGTGAAGGGGAGAAACACGGCGACATGCCCCATGAAGAAAATATCCAGTCAGCACCCGCTACACCGCCACACGCCGAGGCTGCACCGCACAAACATTAAGGGATTAAATTGCCAAAGTTGCGTCATTCCTGCATAGGCCAGAATGACGGGCTAATGGATAATCCGGGTTGAATTCAATTCTGCGGATTTTTTCAAATTTACATTCTGCTTGGCTTGCCATAAGTCAAAATTATCTTGCATCATTAACCAGCTTTCGGGAGAGCGCCCCAATGCTTTGGCAAGTCGAAGCGCCATTTCAGGACTCTTTCGTTCAAAACACGGTTAAGCGTTGAGGCTGCAACGCGAACTATAAGAGCAAGCTCCCTGCAACTGATTTCATTTGGCGTAAGGCAAACCTCTTGGATAAACGCCCCGTGGTGTGGTGGATTGTGCATGGTCATCAGTGATAATCCTCGTAGTCCAGAATAAATGCGTTGCCGTTTTCAAATCTGAACGTAACGCGCTAATGACCATTTGTTCGTATTCTTTGGGGCGCGGGCATCTCAGTGTTAATCGCATGCTGCTACACAACTTATTCCATGTTCATTAGAAACAACCACAATTCCCTCCCCTTCAAGGGGAGGAGCAGGATAAGTTAGCGCTTATGCGCGCTGACTGGAACCCAGGGAAATTAAAAGGCTGGATTCCAGCCTGCCCCGCCTGCGCCAGGGTGACAGGGAATGACGATTTATTCAGTGTCCCCTAGGTTTATTTCAACACGGCCAGCGCAGCATCATAATTCGGCTCATGGGTAATGTCGTCCACCAATTCAGCATGGAGCACGCTGTCATTTTCATCCAACACCAGCACGGCACGTGCGGTCACGCCGCGTAGCACGGTATCTGCAATTTTCACGCCGTAGTTACGCATAAAGTCGCGTCCACGCATGAGCGACAATGCGGTGACATTATCCAACCCTTCAGTTGAACAAAAACGCCCCATGGCAAACGGCAGATCGGCAGAAATGACCAGCACCACGGTGTTGTTCAGCTTGCTTGCTGCTTCGTTAAACTTGCGCGTGGAGGTGGCGCAGACGGCAGTATCGAGGCTGGGGACAATGTTCAACACCTTGCGCTTGCCGGCAAAATCCTTCAGTGCCACCTCCTTCAAGTCTTTATCTACCAGCGAGAAGGCCGGAGCAGTTTGACCGACGGTCGGAAAAACACCGAACAGCGTAACAGGCGCACCGTTCAACGTGACGGCGGTATTATTTGAAGTGTCTTTGCTCATGGTCTTTCTCCTTTAGGTTTATTTAAGAAGCTGTTACCGTTTCCGCATAGCTTTCTATCGGCAGACAAGCACAAATCAGGTTTTTATCACCATACACATTATCTATGCGCGCAACACTGGGCCAGAATTTATTGTCGCGCAACGAGGTTAATGGATAAACCGCTTGCTCGCGTGTATAGCCATGTCGCCAATCGCCAGTAATTACCGACTTGGCCGTGTGCGGTGCGTTCTTGAGCAGGTTATCCACTCTATTGGCTTGACCCGATATGATTGCATCAATTTCCTTGCGTATCGAAATCATGGCGGCGCAAAAGCGATCCAGCTCTTCCTTGGATTCGCTCTCGGTCGGTTCGACCATCAAGGTGTCGGCCACAGGGAATGAAACCGTGGGTGCGTGATAACCATAATCCATCAGCCGTTTGGCGATGTCGCCCACCTCGACTCCGCCATCGCGTTTGAATGAAGCGCACGCCAAAATCATCTCATGCGCGCAGCGTCCGTTCTTGCCGCTATACAAAGTGGGATAGTGATCCTTCAGCATTTCTTTAATATAGTTGGCATTCAGAATCGCCATGCGCGTAGCTTCCGTCACACCTTCCCGACCCAACATTTTTATGTAGCCGTAGGAAATCAACAGAATTGAAGCGCTGCCGAAAGGCGCAGCGGATACCGCGTGTATGCCTTTTTCGCCGCCGGTTTTGATGACCGGGTGCGAAGGCAAAAACGGGGCTAGATGTTTGGCCACGCCGATTGGCCCCATGCCGGGCCCACCGCCACCGTGCGGGATGGCGAAAGTTTTGTGCAGATTCAGGTGACACACATCCGCGCCGATATTGCCGGGGCTGGTCAGACCGACCTGGGCATTCATGTTGGCGCCGTCCATATAAACCTGGCCGCCATTTTCATGGATGATGTCGGTGATCGTGGTGATGCCTTCCTCATACACGCCGTGCGTGCTGGGGTAAGTCACCATCAAGCAAGATAGATCATCCTTGTGCTGAATCGCCTTTTCGCGCAGATCCTCTACTTCGATGTTGCCTTGTTTGTCGCACTTGACCAAAACGATTTTCATTCCGCACATCGCCGCTGTAGCCGGATTAGTGCCGTGCGCGGAAGTGGGAATCAACGCCACTTTACGATGCGCGTCGCCGCGTGATTGATGATAAGCCATGATGACCATCAGCCCGGCGTATTCACCTTGCGCGCCGCTGTTGGGCTGAAAGCTCATCTTGGCGAAGCCGGTAATCTCGCTCAAGGATTTATCAAGGTCATCAAT
>JANONO010000171.1:0-7749 GCA_031420875.1 Gallionellaceae bacterium
AGCATAATTTATCCTTAAGAGTTTAGTGCCTAAAATGCCGAATACCAGTGGTATCCATCACCAAGCCATGCTCGTTTGCTGCCGCAATCACTTCTTCATCGCGCATGCTGCCACCGGGTTGGATCACTGCTTTTGCACCTGCTTCGGCCAGCAGATCCACGCCATCGCGGAAGGGGAAAAAAGCATCGGAAGCGACCACGGAACCTTGTAGTGGCAGCCCCGCGTTCTGCGCCTTGATAACGGCTATGCGCGTGCTGTCCACACGGCTCATCTGCCCGGCACCCACGCCCAGTGTCTGGCCATTTTTACAGAATACGATGGCGTTGGATTTCACATATTTCGCTACGCGCCAAGCGAACAATAAGTCTTGCAACTGTTTCGCACCGGGCTGCGCCTTGGTCACTACGCGCAGTTGTGCGGCTTGCACATTCAGCGTATCGGGTGATTGCACCAGCAAGCCGCCGTTGACACGTTTGAAGTCGAACGGGTTGTGTGCATTGGACAAAGGCACGGTGAGTACGCGTACGTTTTGTTTGGCCGCAGTAATCTTGAGTGCGGCCTCGCTTGCCGATGGCGCAATGATAACTTCGACGAATTGGTTGGCGGTAATGAGCGTAGCAGTGGCTGCATCCAGTTCACGATTGAAGGCGATGATGCCGCCGAAGGCGGAGGTGGTGTCAGTTGCGTAAGCCAGTTTGTAGGCGTTAAGCGCGGTGTCCGCAATTGCCACACCGCAGGGGTTGGCATGTTTGACGATGACGCAGGCGGACTGTTCAAAAGTCTTGACGCATTCCCATGCGGCATCGGCATCGCCGATATTGTTGTAGGACAGTTCCTTGCCTTGCGCCTGAGTGTAGTCGGCAATGCCACCTTTGACTGCATTCAGGTCACGATAAAAGGCAGCGCTCTGATGCGGATTTTCGCCGTAGCGCATGTCCTGCACCTTGGCAAAGTTGAAGTTGATTTGCGCCGGGTAGGCGCTGCGTGTGCCATCGGCGTTGATCGCGGTCAGATAATTGCTGATCGCACTGTCATAAGCGGCAGTGTGGGAAAAAGCCTTCTTAGCTAAATCAAAGCGAGTGGCATCCGATACTGCGCTGTGATTGGTTTGCATCTCGGCCAGTATGTCCGGGTAGTCCAAAGGGTCGGTGACGATGGCGACATGTGCATGATTTTTCGCCGCCGCACGCACCATAGTCGGCCCACCAATATCAATATTCTCGATGGCATCTTCCAATGTGCAATCGGGTTTTGCGACGGTGGCGCTGAAGGGGTAAAGATTAACCACCACCAAATCTATAGTGGGGATATTGTGTTTGTTCAGCGTAGCCACATGCTCCGGCACATCGCGCCGCGCCAGAATGCCCGCATGAACTTTGGGTTGCAGCGTCTTCACTCGGCCATCCAACATTTCTGGAAAGCCAGTGTAGTCCGCCACTTCGGTCACTGGCACACCGTTGTCAGCAAGTAATTTTGCCGTGCCGCCGGTGGAGAGAATTTTGATGCCGAGTTGATGCAGGCCTTGGGCGAATTCCAGTACGCCGGATTTATCGGAAACGCTGATTAATGCTTGCTTGATTGCGGCCATGTGGCTATGTTCCGTGTGTTTTTAAATGCGTTAACCACAGAGGCACAGAGAAAATCAGAACAACCAGAGTCCATGTAGCTTCTGGCCTTTATGAATGTTTTCTCTGTGCCTCTGGGTCTCTGTGGTGAATGATTCAGGTTTATTTAATACGATGCTGTTGAATTTTTTTACGTAGGGTGTTGCGGTTTAAGCCCAGCAATTCTGCCGCTCGCGTTTGATTGCCTCCTGCTTGATGCAGCACGGTTTCGATGAGGGGTTTCTCCACGCAATTCATCACCATGTCATATACCGCGCATGAAGGCTCTTCGCCATCCAGGTCTTTGAAATAATCTTCCACCGCTTCGCGCACATAACGCGCCACATCGTTGTCGCCTAACATACAATCTTGCTTGCTCTTCATGCAGCCAACTCCTCAACGTAATGCAAACGCTCGCCGCGCTGCAACTGCTCATCAAAAAATTCATTTACTGCTGATAATTGTTCGTCACAACTTTCCAGTTGATTCATGCGATGACGGAACTGGGCGGAATCCACCAGCCCCTTGGTGTACCATGAGATATGCTTGCGCGCCACGCGCAGCCCGGTTTGATCGCCATAGAAAGCATACAGATCATAGACGTGTTTAAGTAATACGCGATGGACTTCACCCACGGGCGGAGCAGCGAGATATTCGCCCGTGTTAATGTAGTGTTCAATCTCGCGGAATATCCACGGACGACCTTGCGCGGCGCGACCTATCATCACCGCATCAGCGCCGGTACGTTGCAGCACATGGCGCGCTTTTTCTGGCGTGGTGATGTCGCCATTGGCGATGACCGGGATTTTCACGCTGGCTTTTACCGCAGTAATGGTGTCGTATTCAGCATCGCCGGTGTAGGCGCAGGCGCGGGTACGGCCATGTATGGCCAGTGCTTGTATGCCGCTGGCTTCGGCGATCTGCGCGATGCGTACAGCATTGCGATTATGTTTGTCCCAGCCGGTGCGAATTTTGAGTGTCACCGGCACATTCACTGCGCTGACCACCGCTTCCAGCAAGGTTGCCACTAAGGGTTCGTTCTGCAACAGCGCCGAACCGGCCATGACATTGCAAATCTTTTTGGCCGGGCAACCCATGTTGATGTCTATGATTTGCGCGCCTTCATCCACATTGTATTGTGCGGCCTGTGCCAGCATCTTGGGATCCGCACCGACAATCTGCACCGAGATCGGATCCACCTCACCCTCGTGATTGGCGCGCCGCTTGGTCTTCTCCGAGCCATACAGCAGCGAATTGGACGACACCATCTCGCTCACCGCCATGCCCGCGCCCAAGTTTTTGCATAACATGCGGAAAGGTCTATCGGTTACGCCAGCCATCGGGGCAACAATGAGATTATTCTTGAGCAGGTAAGGGCCGATGCGCATGATGATTTCCAAAGGGGGAAGTGATTATAAATTAATCAACCGCTGCGTGCTATTATCGCCGCACTAATTTTTAAAAATTTCTGCAACAGCATGATTTTCGATGTTCTCATTATCGGCGGCGGACTGGTGGGTGCCAGCCTGGCGGCGGCGCTTAAGCCCAGCGGCTTGACTGTGGCATTGGTGGAAGCGCAGCCCATCACGGCCAGCGAACAAGGCTGGGATAGCCGCATCTACGCTATCAGCCCCGGCAGTGCGGCATTCCTCACCGAATGCGGTGCATGGTCAGAGCTGGACATGAGCCGCGTGCAGCCAGTTGAGCAGATGCGCGTGTTTGGCGACGAAGGGGCGGAACTGGATTTCAGTGCCTATCAACTAGGCGCGCCGGAATTGGCCTTTATTCTGGAAAGCCGCATGTTGCAAAAATCATTGTGGCAGGGGCTGCAACAGCAGGATAACCTGACCCTGTTTCATCCAGCGCGCTGCGCCAACCTCGTTTGGCATGAGGAAGCGGCTTGCTTAACCCTGCAAGATGGACGGGATGTACAGGCGAAATTGGTCGTGGGCGCAGATGGCGGCAATTCCTGGGTAAGACAGCAGGCCGACATGGATGCGACGGCAACACCCTATCAGCAGCATGCTGTGGTAGCCAATTTCAGCACAGAAATTCCACACCGAAGCACGGCATTCCAGTGGTTTCAGGCGGACGGCATCTTGGCCTTGCTGCCTCTGCCGCAGCAACAAGTATCTATGGTGTGGTCGGTGAACACTGAGAAATCTGAGGCGTTATTACACCTGCCGCATGAGGAACTTTGTGCCCAAGTCGCTGCCGTATCGCAACACACTTTAGGCGCACTACAAATGATTACTCCGCCCGTCTCTTTTCCTTTGCGCTTGTTAAAGCTGGCGCAGATTATAAAGCCGAGGCTGGCACTGATAGGTGATGCGGCGCATAATGTTCATCCGCTCGCTGGGCAAGGGGTTAATCTGGGCTTTCGAGATGCGCGCCAGTTGGCGCAAATATTGCTGCAACGCGGAGCGCAACCAGATTGCGGTCATTTGCAGTTGTTGCGTCGTTATCAGCGGTCGCGCCAAGAAGATATTGTGTCCATGCAGATGACTACCGATATGCTGAAGAAATTATTTAACAACTCCAATCCCTTGTTGCGTTCTGCGCGCAACTTTGGTCTGGCCACCACCAATCGTATTGCGCCCCTGAAAAAATTACTGGCGCGCCATGCTCTCAATTAAATTATCGTCTGGAATTTATTATGATTAAGTTGCTACTGGCACTACTTGCATCACTCACTTTTACTTATGCACATGCCGATGCGGACAAGGTGAAAGCTAGCCTGAAAAAAAATTATGCAGAATTTGAAAATGTCGAACAAGTTTACAAGACTGACATTTTAAATTTGTACGAAGTGGTAATGGGTGGCCAATTATTTTATACCGACGAAAAAGCACAATACTTAGTTAACGGCGTTATATTTGATCTTAAAACCAAACGTAATTTGACCGAAGATCGTTCGCGCAAATTGTTTGCCGTGGATTTTGACAAGCTGCCGTTTGAGCTTGCCCTAAAAAAAGTAAAGGGTAATGGCCAGAGAAAAATGGCTTACTTCACCGACCCGAATTGCATCTATTGTCAAAAGCTGGAAGCGGAATTAAAAGGAATTGACAACATCACAATGCACATATTTTTGTTAACCAACTTCTCTGGTTCCGCTGAAAAAGTGCAGGGTGTTTTATGCAGTAAAAATCCAGTCCAAGCATGGGATGATTTAATGCTGAACCACGCCCAACTCCCTGCTGGGGCATGTGAAACCAATACGGCGAAGACGATGGAGTTCAGCAAAAAACTCAATGTAAATGGCACACCAGCATTGATATTTGCAAACGGTGAAATTATTCCGGGATTTATCCCGGCTGCTGAAATTGAAAAAGCATTGAAAGGCACGCCGGGGAAGTAAGCGTTTTTAATTCCCGATCGGACATTCTAAACCGCCCTGCCTGTTTTTCAGTGTATATTTTATAATATACACACATGATGGATCTGACCAAGATTGCCGACTTCGATTGGGATGACGGGAACGTTCGCAAGAACGATAAATACGGCGTTTCAACGGCTGAAGCAGAACAGGTTTTTAATGAGCCGCTCCTGCTAATTGCCGAGACAAAACACAGTCACGGCGAGCCCCGTTTTCACACACTAAGTAAGACGGACGAAGGACGGACGTTACATATCACATTTGCACTGCGTAATGCTGGCGAGAGAATTTGCGTTATTTCGGCCAGATACATGCACAGAAAGGAGCGCGCGATTTATGAGCAAGCAACTTAAACCGATTCCAAAAATTGCCAATGAGCCTGAAGAACAAGCATTCTGGGAAAAAGCACGACTCCACAGATTATCTGGATTGGACGAAAGCCCAACGGGTTGTGCTGCCTAACCTGAAGCCCACGACAAAAACGATTTCACTGCGGCTGCCCCAGCATCTTCTGGATTCCATCAAAGCCGCAGCGAATTCTCGTGATGTGCCATACCAGTCGCTTATCAAAGTGTGGCTGTAAGAGAAGTTGCACAGCCACTGATCCTGCTGTAAGTCACCAAAAAGTCCCCACAGTCTTGCATAGGTAAAACACACCCCTAAATTCAGGTTGTGGAACAGGGGCTTATTTTGGTAGAATTGCGGCCTTAATTTTTTGCTGAAGGGTAGTTTGTTTATGACCACTGTGCGTGTTAAAGAAAATGAGCCATTTGAAGTAGCCATGCGGCGCTTCAAGCGTTCGGTAGAAAAGACCGGATTGTTGACTGAGTTGCGCGCTCGCGAATTCTATGAAAAGCCTACTGCGGAGCGTAAGCGCAAGCTGGCTGCGGCGGTAAAACGCCACTACAAGCGATTGCGGAATCAAGTTCTTCCTCCCAAGTTGTATTAATTTCTGGGTTGTATTAATTCCAAAGCTGGATTTATTTCCAGCACGGTTTAAGCTTATGAGCCTGAAACAGCAGATCACCGAAGATATGAAAACAGCCATGCGCGCCAAAGATACGGCGCGTCTTGGAGCTATTCGGTTGTTGCTGTCCGCCATGAAGCAGCGCGAAGTAGATGAGCGCATCGAATTGTCTGATACGGATGTCGTCACCATCATTGAAAAAATGATTAAGCAGCGGCGCGATTCGATTTCCCAATTTGAAGCGGCCTCTCGCCAAGAATTAGCAGACATCGAGAAATTTGAAATTGCCGTATTGCAAACCTATATGCCGCAGCCGATGACCGAGGCGGAAGTGGCGGCTGCCGTAGCATCAGCCATAGCCAGCAGTGGTGCCAAGTCGGCGCAAGAAATGGGCAAGGTCATTGCCATCCTGAAGCCACAGTTAGCCGGACGCGCAGATATGGGCAAGGTTTCGGCGCTGGTCAAGGCGCGCTTGTCACTGTAAAAACCTGGTTCGCCGCGCTCCTGCGTATCGCCATTTAGTGGAGTTCGTCCAGGATGATTCCAAAAAGCTTCATTCAGGATTTGCTTAATCGTCTCGATATTGTGGACGTGGTTGAGCGCTACGTGCCGCTTAAAAAAGCAGGGGTTAATTTTGTCGCCTGCTGTCCTTTTCATAACGAAAAATCTCCCTCCTTCACCGTTAGCCAGAGCAAGCAGTTTTATCATTGCTTTGGTTGCGGCGCACACGGCACGGCCATCAGCTTTGTGATGGAACATGCCGGATTGGGCTTTGTTGATGCAATAGAAGATTTGGCGCGCACGGTCGGCATGGCCGTGCCGCACGAGAAAACCGCACCTGAACAAATTCGGCATAAGGCAGATCCCGATTTGTATGAGGTGATGCAGTCCGCCACGCACTATTATCGCGGCCAACTCAAGCTGTCGCTGCGCGCGATTGATTATTTAAAACGACGCGGCTTGAGCGGCGACATTGCCGCTCGTTTCGGCATAGGTTATGCGCCGGATGGTTGGCAAAATTTACAAAGCATCGCGCCGGATTATCAGCATAGCAGCCTGCTGGGAACTGGCTTAGTGATTGAGAACGACGAAGGTAAACGCTACGACCGTTTTCGTGACCGCATCATGTTTCCCATCGTCAATACACGCGGCCAGGTCATAGGTTTTGGTGGGCGAGTATTGGATACCGGGGAGCCGAAATATCTGAACTCGCCCGAGACCGCGCTGTTTGAAAAGGGTCACGAGCTATATGGCTTATTTCAGGCGCAGAAGGCCATACGCGCCCATCGCCAAGTGTTGGTTGTGGAAGGTTATATGGATGTAGTGGCACTGGCTCAGCATGGGATCGAATATGCGGTTGCTACCCTGGGCACGGCGACTACGCCCTATCATGTGCAGAAATTACTGCGCCAAACCGATAGCGTGGTGTTTTGTTTTGATGGCGATGCTGCCGGACAGCGTGCAGCGTGGCGGGCGATGGAAAATGCACTGCCACAATTGGTGGATGGCAAATCCATCGAATTCTTGTTCCTGCCGCCAGAGCATGACCCTGACAGCTTTGTCCGCGAACATGGCACGGCCGCATTTGAGAAACTGTTGCACGAGGCATTGCCGCTATCCGGCTATGTGCTACGCGAATTGTCGGGTCAAGTTAATCTACGCACCCAGGAAGGGCGTACGGCTTTGTTGCAAAATGCCAAACCCTTGCTGACCGCTATTGCTGCGCCCGCCACATCACTGTTGTTGCGTAAAGAGGTGGCCGCGTTAGCTGGCATCACTCAGGCGGAACTGGAAGCCTTGTT
>JANONO010000172.1:0-1994 GCA_031420875.1 Gallionellaceae bacterium
TCATTCTGTTACCTCTCCGTTTTGTGCTACTGCCACTCGCAAACCAAAATCCACATCGTAAAGCCATGTTAAAAGTTCTGGCTGCTTCCCCGACTTCTCATTCCCCGCAGTCCACGCCTGTCCTTCCCACACCCCATCCAAACGCTGCGATAACGCTAACATCTCGCACCATTTACCCTGGCTGGGCAATGTCTGTTGCAAATTCACATAAGCCATTTTGTGCGTCGGGCCAGACGGCGCATCTACCTTTGCCAGCAATCGGGTTGCTACTTTCACCATGCTGTATGACCACACGCCATCCGCCCATCGCTGCAAATTTCCATCAACCCACTTTGCCAGCATGACTTCTATCGTTTCTTCGCCCAAGCGGGAGGGTGTTTTAGATTCACCCCACCAGTCGCTGATTTCGCCGCGCTTGTAACCGCCGCCGATTTTCAGCGTGTTTAGCTGCGCCAAACTTGCTTCGGACATTTCTTGCCCTTCTGCTTTTAAGGCACTTTTAGCGAGTGATTCTGGCAGTATTTCTGTTACTGAAAACACGGTTTCTATCAGGCTTCTGGCTTCGGCAGGCATGGTAAAGCTGCCTTTCTGCAACACCTTTGCCGTTAGCCACAATTGCCCGTGATGTCCATACACATATTGGGCTTTTTTGAATACAGCGCCGTACCAATCTGCCTGCGGTTGCTCTGACCACGCGGGGGCATATACCCAAAGGCATGGTACTGATCGCAGATCTTTAGCGTCAGTTGCAACTAAACGATTGCCTTGAGCATCCCGCACATGACGCTGTAAACGCCCTGCCCGTTGCAAGACACGATCTATCGGTGCGAGGTCGGTAATGAGTACATCGAAATCCACATCCAATGATTGCTCGGCGACCTGAGTGGCAATCATTAAGCGACCCTGCCGATCATGCTGCTTACTGTCTTCGCCAAAAAATGACAACAGTTGCTCTTCTTTGTCCAATCTATCCTTTAGGGCAAAGCGCGCATGAAATAGCGTCATTTTTTCTGGGGGAATCGTTTTGGATAGGCGATCAAAGGCCGCCATCGCATCGGCTACGGTATTGCGTATCCATCCCACACATTGACCTTGTTGCAACGCGGCAAGAATGTGCTCAAAAACCCTTTCATCATCGGCTTCGTAATGCACTTGCACTGTGCGGGAGACGCAGGCACGTGAGGCCAGTGCATCTTCCAACAAGACTGGTTGTCCATCATGCCAGCGTGTTGCCAGTGGGTAGGCATTCGAACGCAACGCAGGCGCGGAGACTTGATTGCGCCCTTTGGCATAGGCGTTGAGCAAAGCTTGTTTCATGCGGTTGGGCAACGTGGCTGATAACAAAATCACCGGGCCGCCAGTGCGCGCATGGAACTCCAGCAACACTTCCAGCACGCCTTGCATATACGCATCACAAGCATGCACCTCATCGACAATCAGCACTTTGTTGAACAAACCCAATAAGCGAAGTGATTGGTGTTTGCTGTGTAACACGGCTAACAGGGCTTGGTCTATCGTTCCTATTCCGGCTGATGCCAGCAAGGCACGTTTGCTATGGTCAGCCAGCCATGCGCTGCAACGTGCTGTAGCGGTTTCATCCTGTTGGGCTGCATCCTGTTCGGGTGTCCCGATAGGTAAAATCGAAGCGGCAAACTCTTCCACCAGTTTTTTATGGCCGTGTGCCAGCACTAAATTGGCATTGCCAGCAAAGAGCTTTTGATAAACTTCCGCCACGCGCTTATACATGGCATTGGCTGTCGCCATAGTTGGCAAGCCAATAAAAAAACCTTCCGCCAAGCCTTGCTCCATCAAACGATAAGCCAACATCATCGCGGCTTCTGTTTTGCCCGAACCTGTCACATCCTCCAGCAAATAGATTTGCGGTGTTTGCGGAATGTCCACTGACACAGCCCATTGCTGCAATGGTGATTCCTGTTCAATCTTCGGAAATAATTCTTTGAGGGAGCGCCCTCGTTCAATGGCGGATGGTGAAA
>JANONO010000173.1:0-7072 GCA_031420875.1 Gallionellaceae bacterium
GCGACATCGTGCAACTAAATGCAGGCGCGGCGATTTATGTGGCGGGGTTGGCGAACACATTGCAAGAAGGGGTAGCAATGGCCGACCAAGTGATCACCAACGGTGCTACGAAAATCAAACTGGATCAGCTTATTGCTTTAACCCAGATAATCCATTAGGCACAATTCAGTGTGAATTCATAGTATCCGTTCGTCCTGAGCTTGTCGAAGGACTTGTTCTTACAGGGCTTGTAGTTCGACGGGCTCACCACGAACGGCCTAATGGATTATCTGGGTTAATTGCAGGTCGCCGAGCGCAACTCACTACCCTCTAACTCCCCGCGCAATTTTGTGACTTTTGCAATGAGTGCTGCATCGGGATTTTTCAATACGAATACGGTGAACTTGAGCTTACTCATGCGCTCTCCCACCACAGGAGTTTTAATACCCTTTTCCGAAAGTTTACTGACCAGTTTATTCGCGGCTTCTTTAGTTTTGAATACCCCCAAAGAGATTGCATTGCGCCATTGCCCCGGCTCTTGCACGACGAAATAGTCAGCCACGCCGCGTGCCTTTAACACAGATATTTTTCTTTCAATGTCCGCTTGTTTTTTTGGCGGCGGGATATAGACCCAATACCCACTGCTATATTCCGCCTGCCGCCGTGACAATTGCTCGCCCAATTTCAACTGGGCGAGGGCAGCATTAGCACGCTTGAGATCCCCACTCGAAAATTCCCCCCATTCCAGGCAAGCGGTATCAACGACTGGTTGAACCTGAGACACAGATGGTGTGGGAGAAGGTGCTGTTACGCTGGCAGCGGGTACTACTGGAGTGGGCGCAGGAGTTTCCGGCACCATGGACAGCAACTTAATTTTTTCTTCATTCAACGCTGGCTGATTGGGCGCATGATTATTTCCGCCAGTCAATTTTTCGCCCCATTGTATGACTGCAAAAAATATCAGATTGATCGCCAGCAACAGTCCGAATAGCCACTTCATCATGCCCTCACCCCTTTTTCAATATGGCCTATTATTTGCAGGCCCAATAACACTAAACTTTCTTCCCGCACCAGCGGCAGCTTGAGATGCGGCTGCAAACAATCAGCCGCGCCACCACTGAGCAAACAGCAAGCTACGCTGTGAGTTGCACCGTGAGCGATTAAGGCTTCAAATTGTAATTGTATCGCGCCCACCGTGGCCTGAATCGCGCCACTGAATATGGCATCGGCGGTATTGCGCGGGAATATTTTCTGCTCTCCTTCCTTTTGCGTTTGCAGGGCAGAGCCAGCGCTCAGGCTGCGCCGCATCATGTTCAGCCCAGGCAAGATCAAGCCACCTAAAAACTCGCCCTCAGCGGACAGCGCATCTATCGTGGTGGCCGTGCCGCAATCCACTACCAAGCAGGCTGTGCGTAGCTGATGGCGCGCCGCAATAAGCGCCGCCCAACGGTCACTACCAAGCTGCGCAGCTGGCTGATAGGTGTTGCGTACACCGCATTGCTCAACTTGAGCTGAAATAAAATCAATAGGGCAAGTCCATGCGGCACAGGCCGCACGTAATTGCTGCCCCATGTGTTCGCCCGCGACGTTAGACACAAGGACTTTATGTGGTGATGGCAATTCTGAAAATAATTTAGGCAGTGTAGCTGCTTGTCCATTTTCCAATTGACCATGCTGTTGCCATACCTCGTCTTGGATGAGCGCCCATTTAATTCGTCTGTTACCCGCATCAATTAATAAGACCATCATAATTCTGTAAAACCAATTTCTCCAGAATTAAAAATTTGCCTGCCACTGCTTGTTTCCAAGATAAGTGCTCCGTTGTCAGTGATGCCGCGCGCGATGCCTGATATGAAAGCGCCATCAGGCAGCGACAAGCGTACCGGCTGATGATGCAAGGCGTGGTGATTTTCCCATTCAGCCTGAAACGGTGCAAAACCATGTCTGGAAAATTCGAGTAAAACGCCATGTAGTTCGCGCAAGATCATGGCCAGCAAAATATTGCGTTCGGGCATTTCTACTCCCGGCTGCGTCGCAACCATCTCTTTCAAGCTGGTTGCGGGTTGATTAATTTGCGCCAATAAATTATCCGATAGCGACAGGTTAAGACCCATGCCGATTACCACCGCGCTGGGGCCTAGCATGTCGCCTTGCGCTTCGACCAAGATGCCGGCCAGCTTGCCTCGTTTTCCCAACACGTCATTCGGCCATTTTAGTTGGGCGCTGACCACACCCAAAATGTGCAAGGCGCGCAACAACGCCACCCCAGCCGCTAGACTCAAACCAGACAAAGCAGACAGCCCTTGCTCAAAACGCCATAACAAAGAAAAGGTGAGTGCATTACCCAAGCCTGTATGCCATGTGCGGCCCATCCTGCCCCGTCCGCCACTTTGCCACTCTACCGCCAGCACACTGCCGCTCGGTGCACCCTGTGCGGCGCGTTGCAGCAACACAGTATTGCTAGAAGGTGCGCTGTCCAGAATTTCAACTTTAAAATGCTGCGCTTGCTCACCCAAAGCATGCGCTACACTAGCCGCATTCAGCCATTGCGGTGGATTGCTCAGGCAATAGCCGCGACCGCGTATTTTGTATAAAACCAAACCAAAATTTTCTATGTCACGCAAGGCATTGCTTACGCTGGTGCGCGATATGCTCAAGCGTTGCGCCAATGCTTCCCCAGAATGAAATTCGCCGTCCACCAATAGCCGTAGCAAAGAAAACGTGAGTGGCTTGGCTGCCATGTGTTGCTGGATAGCTGTGGCGTTGCCGCTCACTGTGGTGTTGTCTCCGCTGACGTTTCTGCTACCTGCACTTGCTGATGGTTGTTCAGAAAATTCAAAATTTCCTGCTTCTGCTCCATCGCATCGTGATAGCCCAGGCTAATCAGGGCGCGGCAAAAATCTTTATCAAACAGCAAATAACTCACCAGATTCGCACCACTCTTGCGCGTTGCTCCGATAGCTCGCAACAGAAAACGTATAGGCCACGGCAGTTGTGTGGCATATCGGCTGGCAATTTTTTCTATGGGCTGGCTGGGTAAAATGACCAACACTTCAATTTTATTCAAGCGCATTTGTTGTCGTATTTCGTCCGATACCAAACTGACGGTATTGTTAATGCGCTGCAAGCGTTCTATATCCATCTCTAGACTGTCGAGAAAAATGCTGTCCATAGCATGTCCTGCAATACGTGCCAACGAGGGGTAATCATCCATCTGAGGGCGGTCGGGCTGGGGTGGCGCTGCGTGAGCCGTGCCTATCACTAGAATGCGGGTAGCGCCCAGATGCAGCGCCGGGCTGATGGGCGCGATCTGGCGCATCGAGCCGTCGCCAAAATATTCGCGATTAATTTGCACCGCAGGAAAAATAAATGGAATCGCCGAAGATGCTAATAAATGCTTATGTTCAATTTTGGCAGCAATGCCCATGCGGCGCGCTCGCTTCCACGGATGAACACCCTCTATGCTCTGGTAAAAATTGACCGACTGGCCTGAACCATAACCCGAAGCCGTGATACTCAACGCATGTAGCAATCCTGCGTCTATGCTGTCCTGAATTTTTTCACATGGCAGAACCTGATCCAGCATTTGCGCCAGCGGCGTGTTATCCAGCAACGAGACGCGATTCAGTTTGTTGATGCCTAGGACATTTAAAATCAGTCCACCCACCCAGAAAATACTGTTGCGTAACACCCCCAGCGGGTCAGACCGATAAATATTATGCACCTGGAAATTTCTCCAGATATTGTCGAGATATTTCACCCCCTTGCGGAAGTGCCGCGCATTGACAGCAAGCGTCACCGCATTCAGTGCGCCTGCCGAAGTGCCGCTGATAATATGAAAAGGATTGCGTGCGCGACTCGGCAGAAGCTCGGCAATAGCTTTTAAAACGCCCACTTGGTAAGCAGCGCGCGCGCCCCCTCCCGTTAACACCAAACCTAATTTTTTCTGATCGGGTTTTTGTTGCCCAAGTATTGGTTGCTCAGGTTTTTGCTGCTCAGGCATTCTATTTAGAGACCTTCTTGAGTATCGTCAGAACTGGCTTGGGCACGAACGCTTTCAAGTGCATCACGCAGCGTCTCTTCAGGCAATGCATTCACCAGAGTAGATAACATCTCCGCCGCTTCCGCCGCTTCTGGCGGCAGATGACGACCGTCGGTGTTGGCCATCAGCACCGCTGCCGCGCCAGACACTTTTAACAATCCTGTGCGCTCTATCATCAACATCTCCATTTCCTCGCGCAGCATGGAGATTTCTTGTTTGTTCATGGTGTCCGTCATAGTCGTTCCATCAAATAAAGGGTAATAAATAATGAGTATTCCAAATGCTGAATATTTTAAGTGCTTAATCTACACGCTTAGTCTTGGAATCAGAATCGAGAAAAGCGAGAATTTCCCCCTTGCGTTTCATGGCATCCTTATACCCCAGATCAATCATGGCTCGGCAAAAATTTTTCTCGAACAGCAAATAGCTCACTAGGCTGGCTCCGCTACTACGCATTGCTCCCAGGCCGCGCAGCATGAAACGGATGCTCCACGGCAAACTGCCGACATATTGCCAGGCAATTTTATCAATGGATTGGCTAGGCTCAATAATCATGACATCCACCAGATCCAGCGAGGTACGGGCACGTCGTTCTACATCAACCAGGCCAACGGTATGGTTGATGCGCTGCAATCTTTCAAGGTCAACCTCCATGCTGTCCAGAAAAATACTGTTGAGTGCATGGCCAGCAATCTGTGCCAGCGAAGGGTGGCTAGTCACGCGAACACGCTTTGGCTGCTCTCGCCGGCTGTGACCCATGCCTATAATCAGCACCTTTTTTGCTCCCAGATGCAGGGCTGAGCTAATCGGTGCGATCTGGCGCATAGAACCATCACCGAAAAATTCGCGGTTAATGTGCACCGCAGGAAAAAGGAAGGGGATGGCCGAGGATGCCATTAGATAGTCAATCTCGATCTTGGCGGGAAATCCCAAGCGGTGTGCGCGCTGCCACGGAATCACACTACCATGGGACTGATAAAAGGTAACCGACTGCTCCGAAGTGTAACCAGAAGCGGTAATGCCTAATGCGTGTAAATATCCGGCATCTATACTCTCCTGAATTTTATTAAGCGGTAGCGTATCCTGCAACAAACGCCTTAATGGCGAATTGTCCAGTAACGATATGTGGTTCAGCTTGTTGATGCCTAAAATACTCAATAGTAGCCCGGCCAACCAAAGTGCGGCATTGCTGAACACACCGAGCGGATCAGCGCGGTAGATATTTTCAACGCGAAAACTTTTCCAGAAGCTGAGCAGATATTTCACGCCACTGCGAAAATGTGCTGCGTTCATAGCCAAGGCAACAGCGTTAATAGCGCCTGCCGAAGTTCCACAAATGACCGAAAAAGGGCTGGGTGCATTGTGCGGCAATATCCGGGCAATCGCTTTGAGCACCCCCACTTGGTAGGCGGCTCGTGCGCCCCCTCCGGTCAATATCAAACCAATTTTCTTCGGCATGTTAATTTATCCTAGAAAGTTGCAGTTATACATGGCACCCCATTCGTCTAACAACCTCTCACGAAGAGGCAACCTCTCACGAAGAGGGAATTTATATTCATTTCACCTGCCCACGTTCAATGATAACACCCACCATTTGGCTACCGCGTATGGCGTTCATTTTAGCGATGCTGACCTTTACCCAGGGTGCGGCGAAATCATGCAGAAGTATATGGGCGATGTGCTCGGCGAGCGCCTCCAATAAATTAAAGTGGCGGCTGTGTAACGCGCTTTGGATGTGGGAAGCAATATCAGCATAGTTCAGCGCATCTGCAATATTGTCGCTCTGACAGGCACGGCTATTCGGCAAGGCAATTTCCAAATCAAGTTGCAGCGTTTGTGGTACGCGCTTTTCCCATTCATACACGCCGATCAAGGTTTCAATTTTAAGCGTACGCAAAAAGATAATGTCCATATTTTATGGTCACAGTTCTGTGGTTATTCCAAGTTTCGCGTAAAATTCGCGGCTAACTAATTCTAAGGCATTTCTGATGACGACCCTAGCCTTTGTAATCGCGGCCTATTTGATCGGTTCCATTTCTTTTGCGGTGTTGATGAGCAAAGCGTTTCGCCTGCCCGATCCACGCAGCTATGGCTCACACAATCCAGGCGCTACCAATGTATTACGCAGTGGAAAAAAACTGGCGGCTGCGCTGACTTTGTTCGGAGATGCCGCCAAGGGTTGGCTGGCAGTGAAGTTGACGCTGCACTTCGCACCGCACGATGAAAATTATTTTCCGCTGATTGCAATGGTGGCGCTTGCCGTTTTTCTCGGCCATTTGTTTCCAGTATTTCTGCGCTTCAAAGGCGGCAAGGGAGTGGCCACCGCGCTGGGGGTGTTATTGGCGTTGAATGTGTGGCTGGGCTTGGCCGCACTGGCTACCTGGATCATGGTTGCACTGATATTTCGCTTGTCTTCGCTGGCGGCATTGCTGGCAGCATTGGCCGCACCTGTCTATGCTGTGCTGCTGTCACTGCCGCGAGAATTTCTAATGACCGCACTGGTCATGTCCTTATTATTGATCTGGCGGCATCAGGGCAATATCCAGAATTTACTGGCAGGTAAGGAAAGCCGGATAGGGCATAAGGCAGGCGTTCTCGACGGTTCTCCACGCAACCCCTAGCAGCCTGTCTGACTTGAAGGAAATCGGCTGCAAATTCACCTGACCGGTGCATATTTCACCGCTTTTTTGGTCAATAGAATAACTATTGACCTGCAAAACCGGCAAAATCCGCCCTCGGCCAGCCAAATTTTCGCTTCGATTCTTCAAGTCAGACAGGCTGCTAGCGGACATTTTAAGTCGCGCTACCATCTCGTGTTAAACTCCGTCGCGAAGCTGGCTAGACAGTCGCCGCGTATGCAAATACGGGGAGGAAAGTCCGGGCTCCATAGAGCAGGATGCCGGTTAATGGCCGGACACCGTGAGGTGATGAACAGTGCCACAGAAAATACACCGCCGATGGCCGCGCAAGCGGATCAGGTAAGGTTGAAATGGTGGGGTAAGAGCCCACCGCGGACGTGGTAACACGGACGGCACGGTAAACTCCATTCGG
>JANONO010000174.1:0-2253 GCA_031420875.1 Gallionellaceae bacterium
GAATTAGGCCGAAGAACGGACAATTTGTAGGATATGAGTTGATCGTCTGAGATGTTTCGAAGTGACAGGTTGCGAAGCTCTACTCTGTGGCGTCTTAAATAGTGGCCGTTCGCTTGGGTGCAACTCTACTGTTCAAGACTTTATTGTCACGGAACAGCAGTGGTTTTTCAACACGCTGCTAGCCCTTGGTCATCGCCCGCCGCCACATAAAACTCAGCGCATCCACCATTGCCACCAGCAACAACATCGCCACAATCACGCTGGCCGCTTGTGGCATCTGAAATAGTGATAAGTGATATTTGAGCATCTGACCCAAGCCGCCCGCACCGACGATGCCGAGTATGGCAGCGGCGCGGATGTTGCTCTCCCAGCGGTACAAGGTGTAGGACATCAACTGCGGCAGGATTTCCGGCACGGTGGCGTACAAAAATGTGGCGATGGATGTGCTGCCATTAATGCGTAAAGTGACTTCCGGTAAACGCTGGCCATTCTCGATGGTATCGGCAAACAACCGCCCCAACACACCCGTGGTATGCACGGCCAGCGCCAATGTTCCGGCAAAGGGGCCGAGTCCGGCGGCTATCAACAACAACGATGCCCAGATTAATTCCGGCACAGAACGCAGACCATTAAGTACGGCGCGTGTCATGGTACGCAACACATGACCATACCGTCCGCTGGCAGGCAGTGCCAGCAGAATGCCGAACAGCGCAGCGATGAGTGTGCCGAGTGCGGACATGGCGAGTGTTTCTTGTGTGGCAATGACGATCTGACGAAGGAATGCAGGCGATACATCGGGCGGTACAAAGCCGTGTAAAAATTCGCTGCTGCCGTGCAGGGCTTCGACTGAAAAAATTTGGCTCCAAGCCAGCGGCAGTGAGGCGAAGCTGGCAATGATGAATGCGGCGATGCCGAGCAATAACAGCAGGGTTGAAATTCGCACGGTGGGTGGTTTGAGTAGCATATTTAGAGGTGCCATTATGCCCACTGCCTGCGTAGCAATTTGCTGATGCCATCGCTCAGCGCCACCAACAACATAAAAATAATCAGCATGGTCGCCACTTCACTGCCCGCCATCATTTTGATGGATTCATCCATGCGTTGCCCCAGACCACCCGCACCCACAAACCCCATAACCACCGAGCCGCGTATCGCGCACTCCCAGCGATACATGGTGTAAGACAATAGTTCTGCTGCCGATTCGGGCAATGCGCCATAAAAAAACGCGGCTAGTCTGCCGTTACCATTTTTTAAAAGCGTTGCGGCTGTATGCGTGTTGGATGATTCGAGAATTTCGGCATACACCTTGCCCAACATGCCGCAATAAGTCAGCGCGATGGCCAGCACACCTGCCGTCACACCCAAGCCGACGATGCGTACCAACAGCAGCGCCCATACCAACTCCGGCACACTGCGTAGCAATACCAGCAAGCAACGTACCGTTTGTCGTAGCAGCGCCGCAACGCTACTCATCCGACCTGTACCCAACGATGAAATGGACAAGCATTGCGTCACGATTAAGGTCAGAGGAATAGCACCCAGCATTGCCAGTGTCAGCCCGGCAGTCGCCATCGCCACGGTTTGCCAAGTTGCTTGCAATAGCATGATGAGGAATTCAGGCGAGTGTGCGGGCGGGACGAAATCACTTAGAAAGCGAGCAACGGCATGCAGACTGCGCGCATCAAATAAAATCCAGGGTTTGAATTCGCTGGCGACCAACAAATACCACAGCACCAGAAGCCCAATAAACAGCCCGGTAACACGACCGTGCCAGGCTGGATCGGGATGTCGCTTATCGTCGGCCAACATGAGCATCGCTAGAAACTGCGCGGATCAAGCGCAGGCGGCATTTCGAACATGCTGGCATTAAGCACATTGGCTTCACCTTTATCCCGCTCATTTTGATATAACGCCGTCACCATCGCATCGCTCACTTGTTCGCGCCGCACATTAAACATCACGCTGCCTTCACGCAATCCAATAATGCGCGGGAAGTAGGCGCGCGCAAATTCAACATGGTGCAAGCTGCATATCAAGGTCGCTTTGCGCGCCGCAGCTTCCTGCAACAAGGTGGTTAGCGTTTGTCGAGACAGGGTCTGATCAAGCGCCGACAAAGGCTCATCCACCAACAGCAAGTCAGCGTTGGACAACAGCAAGCGCGCCATACCGCAGCGCTGACGTTCGCCGCCCGAAAGCTGATCTACTCGCGCATAGAGCTTGTCCTGCAAATTAAAGCGTGCCAGAGCTTGGTAG
>JANONO010000175.1:0-2509 GCA_031420875.1 Gallionellaceae bacterium
CCCACACAATTCATTGCGGACGGATTGCGCGGAAAATTGCTCCACGATGTGGACATGAGCCGCTACACCAGTTGGCGCGCGGGTGGTCGCGCACAGCACTTGTATCAACCGGCTGACTTGGATGACCTGCTGCATTTTCTGCGTTTATTGCCTAGTGATGAGCCGCTGCTTGCGGTCGGTCTAGGCAGCAATTTACTGGTGCGCGATGGGGGGCTGCGCGGCACGGTGCTGTTACTGCATGCGGCGTTGAATGTATTGCACATGACTGCGGACGGCATAATTTACGCACAAGCCGGTGTGCCGGGAGCCAAGCTGGCGCGCTTTGCCGCGCTGCATAACCTGAGTGGCGCAGAATTTTTTGCCGGAATCCCCGGTACGGTGGGCGGCATGTTGGCCATGAATGCCGGATGCTACGGCGGTGAAACGTGGAGCAGAGTAGCGCGGGTACAAGTGGTGACGCGCAGCGGAGAGTTGTTGGAGCACGCGCCGGATGAGTATGAGATTGGCTACAGGCATGTGGCTAGGATGCAGGATACGGGATGCGGGATGCGAGAGGCAGGAGGTAATGAAATGTTTGTTGGCGCGTGGCTCACGCTGCCGCCCGGCGATGGCGAGGCTGTGCGCCGCGAAATCAAGGCGCTGTTAGCCAAACGCATTGCCAGTCAACCCTTGCACTTGCCTAATGCCGGTTCGGTGTTTCGCAATCCGCCCGGCGATCACGCAGCAAGATTGATTGAAGAATGCGGTTTGAAAGGCGAGCAAATTGGCGGTGCGCGTGTGTCCGAGCAACACGCCAACTTTATTGTGAACATGGGTGCAGCGACGGCGGCGGATATAGAAAATTTAATTCACGAGGTGCAGGCTGTGGTACAGAAAAAAGCAGGCATGACGCTGCATCCTGAAGTACGGATTGTAGGAGATGCGGTATGAGAGATTTTGGCAAGGTCGCGGTGTTGCTCGGCGGACGTTCTGCTGAACGAGAAATTTCGCTCAAGAGTGGCGCGGCGGTGTTGGCGGCGTTGCAAGCAAGCGGTGTGGATGCGCATGCATTCGACCCTGCTGCGCAGAATTTGCAGGCTCTGCAAGAAGAAGGATACGACCGCGCTTTCATTGCGCTGCATGGTCGCTTTGGCGAGGATGGTACGGTGCAAGGCGCGCTGGAATTAATGAACATGCCTTATACCGGCAGCGGTGTGTTGGCCAGCGCATTGGCGATGGACAAGTGGCGCACCAAGCTGGTGTGGCAGGCAGGGAGCTTGCCTATCCCCAGCTATGAATTGCTGAGCGCTGACAGCGACTTTGATGCAACAGCAAAACGATTGGGATTGCCCTTGTTCGTTAAGCCAGCCAACGAAGGCTCCAGTGTCGGCATCACCAAGGTCAAGAAGGCGGGCGATCTACGAGCCGCGTATCAGGAGGCAGCTAAATACGATCCCTTAGTGCTGGCCGAAGCCTTCGTCGGCGGGGGTGAATACACGGTATCCATTCTGGGTGGCAACGCGCTGCCGGTCATCAAGATCGAACCAGCCAATGAATTTTACGACTATGAGGCCAAGTATTTACGCAATGACACGCGCTATTTATGCCCCGCTGGTTTGTCGCCAGAAAACGAAGCCGAGATGCAGCGTTTGGCATTGCAAGGCTTTGCGCTGATCGGCGGCAGGGGTTGGGGGCGCGTGGATTTTTTGGTGGATGAATCCGGCAAGCCTTATCTGTTGGAGGCCAACACCGTGCCCGGCATGACCGATCATAGCCTGGTGCCGATGGCAGCACGTCAGGCGGGTATTAATTTTGAGCAGTTGGTGCTGCGTATTTTGGAGGGGACATGATGTGGGATAAACCACAGCAGTTAAATCTGATTTCCGGCGCACTATTTTTCATCAGCTTTTTTCTGGTGATATATGGTGCGATGCACTATGTATTGCACTTGCCGAAATTTAATTTGCGCGCGGTGCAATTGACGGCTGCACCACACCAGGTAGATACGAGGCAAATAGCAGCAGTGGTACACAAGGAATTGCGGGGCAATTTTTTTACGGTTGACCTAGAAGCAACACAGCGCGCTTTTGAGAAATTGCCTTGGGTACGCACGGCCAGTGTGCGCCGCCAGTTTCCGTGGCGGTTAGAGGTGGAGTTGGAAGAGCATGTGGCACTGGCGCGCTGGAATGAGACAGATCTGGTTAATACACATGGCGAAGTATTTTTCGCGCAGAGCGAAAGGGTGTTGCCGGAGTTTTCTGGACAACCCGAAAATGCTGCCGAGGTGACACAGATGTATCGCGAATTTTCTCAGCAACTAGCGCCGCTTGAGCAGCAGATTACACAAATAAATTTATCGCCGCGCCACTCTTGGCAGTTGCGATTGGATAGCGGTTTGTTATTGAAATTGGGGCGTGAGCAGACACAGGAACGCATGCAGCGCTTCGTGGCGGCTTACCCGTCTGGGGTCGCGAGTGCAGCGCAGTATCTGGATTTGCGCTATCGCAATGGATTTGCAGTTATGTACAAG